>JBFIID010000012.1:0-18976 GCA_041601415.1 Gammaproteobacteria bacterium | reverse complement strand
TCACCCGCCTCGCCCTGCAGTGTGTCGTTGCCAGCACCACCTAGCAGTTCATCGTTTTCGGCACCACCCTGTAACAGGTCACTGCCAGCACCACCATCCAGCACATTGGCCTGATCATCACCGATCAGGGTGTCGTCGTAGGCGCTTCCCTGCAGGTTTTCAAATTCGCTGAAACTATCGTTTTCGTAAGGTCCAACTGCCGCGGTGCCGCTAGCAAGGCTGGCCACGACGCTGGTGCCGGCACCAGCCCAGGATGCTGTATCGCTGCCTTCACCGCCGGTCAGGGTGTCATTACCGAACCAGCCATCAATAATGTCATCTCCGGCGCCGCCATCAATTGTGTTAGCGCCTGAATTGCCGGTCAGGATGTCGTCGAATGCAGAACCGGTGAGGTTCTCCACTCCGCTCAGGGTGTCAGTGCCGGCACCTGTGGTCTCCTGCGCTGAAGTGTTGTGTAGTTCGACAGTGACGCCGGCCTCGGCATCTCTATAACTAACCGTATCGATACCGGCACCACCTTCAATGAGGTCATCGCCTGCATCACCGGACAGGGTATCGTTACCCGCACTGCCGTTGAGGATGTCGTTACCCAGGCCACCGTTGATAATGTTGGCAGCGTTGTCACCACTCAGGGTATCGTCGAAATCGGAGCCACGCAGATTCTCTATTGTGATAAACACATCCGCACCGGCCCGGCCGGTATCCTCTCCACTCGCACTCAGGTCAACGGTGACACCTGTCGTACTACCATCGTCCACCAGGTCATCGTATGCCGCCGTATCGCTACCGGTACCACCATTCAGGATGTCATTGCCAGCCCCACCCCTGAGGATGTCATCACCACCACTGCCCAGCAGGGTATCGTTACCGGCACCGCCGGACAGTACATTGACCTCAAGGTTACCGCTCAGGGTGTCGTTGAAATCGGAACCGGTGAGATTATCTATCTCGACCATCTTGTCGAAACCGGCACCCAGAGTATTTTGCGCCACCGCCGTATCGATCGCAGTGCCAACGAAGTTGAGATCAACAGACACCGCCTGTGAGGCATCCTCGTAGGATGCCGTGTCACTGCCTTCACCGCCGACCAGTGTGTCGTTTCCGGCCCCACCGACCAGTACATCATCGCCACTGAACCCAACCAGCAGGTCGTCGCCACCACCCCCATACAGGGTGTTGTCGTTCAGATCACCACTAAGGACGTCATCATGGGATGAACCACGGATAATCTCTATATCGGAGAAACTATCGGTGCCACCGTAACCATCGGTTGCGGTGCTCATGGCCAGGTAGACTTCAACCGCTGCAGGGTCGGTGCTGTAATCCACCGTATCGGTACCTGCACCACCGAGCAGGTTGTCATCGCCACCGCGACCAGACAGAGTGTCGTCGCCTTCATAACCGTCCAGCAGGTTGGCCCCTGCATCCCCGGACAGGGTATCGGCATAGATGGTACCGGCCAGATTCTCAACACCGTCCAGTGTATCCAGGCCCGAACCAAGCGTGTCCTGCTGCCCGACTACCGCCAGGTCTACATGTACTGCCTCGCGGGCATCAGTATAGGAAACAGTATCCGTACCAGTGCCGCCGATCAGTTCATCGTTATCATCACCACCGAGCAGGCTATCATCGTCATCGCCGCCCTCCAGGCGGTCGTTGCCTTCCCAGCCCATCAGGAAGTCGTTACCGCTTCCGCCGCGCAGGGTATCGTCACCGGCCTCGCCGCTGATTACATCTGAACCAGCGAATCCTTCGAGTACGTCGTTCCCTTCACCGCCGATCAGCACATTGTCGAACAGATCACCCCGGAGAACATCTGCATGTGCCGAGCCGATCAGGTTACTGATGCTGACCAGTGTGTCACTGCCATCGCCAACCGTATCCTGTGAACCGATGATGGTCAGGTCGACGGTGACCCCGGCGCTCGCGTCAATGTAACCTGCGGTATCGGCGCCTTCGTCACCCTCCAGCAGGTCGTCACCTGCACCACCGATCAGCAGGTCATCACCACGTCCAGCGTAGAGTTTGTCTGCGCCTGCGCCACCCTTGAGCACGTTTGCATCCAGGTTACCGATCAGTACATCCGCAAAGTCCGTACCGGTCAGGTTCTCTATGTCGGTCAGCGTGTCTGAACCAGCAGCACCGGTATCCTGCGAGTTGTGAATATTGAGGTTGACGTTGACCCCGACACCGCCAGTAGTGACATGGGCGTAAGACGCTGTATCACTACCCTGGCCGCCGCGTAATATGTCATCAGAGGCGCCGCCTTCGAGGAGGTCGTCATCGGCGCCACCGTCCAGCGTGTCGTCACCGGCCTCGCCATAGAGTTTGTCTGCGCCCGCACCACCGTCGAGACTATCTGCGTCATCTCCGCCATACAGGCTGTCGTTGCCTTCACCGCCAAACAGCTGATCGCTACCGGCACCGCCGTGTAATTCATTGGCCAGATCGTCACCGGTGATGGCATCGTTACCCGCACCACCGATGACATTGTGGATATTGATCACGCCCTCTGTGCCGGTGGCACTTCCGCTGCTACCTTCTTCCTCGTCCACACGCAGGTCGATGAGCAGGTCAGTGCTGTAGGCCGCGTAGTCGAGGGTATTAGTACCACCCAGGCCGCCATTGATAGTGCCACTGAACACTGCGGCATCGGCGAATACAAAACTATTATCACCAGCACCACCGATGATGGACTCGATATCGGTGATGCCATTAAGCGTCTGACTACCATCACTGACAGTGACAGAACCATCGAGGTTAAAGTTGAAGATGAGGTCTGTGGTGATGGCTGAGAAATCTAGTGTATCGATGACACCCAGAACACTGTCATCGGGTATCAGACCCAGATCGATTGTCAGGTCGTCTATGATCTGGTCGGCCGAATTCCAGCCGATCTGGAAGGCATAGGTATCTGCGCCTTCCTTACCGTTCAAGACATCGGCACCGAGACCACCGGTCAGCACATTGCTGCCATAGCTACCGATCAAGGTGTCGGCAAAATCAGAACCCGTAAGGTTTTCGATCTCCTCAAAGGAATCCCACCCGGCACCGATGGTATTCTGTGGCAGGAACAGTCGTAGATCGACACTGACCCCTGCCGTTGCATTCTGGTATGAAGCAGTATCCGTACCCTCGCCACCCACCAGATAGTTCAGTCCCAGGCGACCTTCGAGGATGTCATCACCCGCGCCACCGGACAGATAATTGTCACTGTCATTACCCAGCAGCACATCGTTGAAATCAGAGCCGATGATGCCATCGATATTCAACAGGGTATCGGCACCGGTGGCTGCATTAAACTGCGGCCCGACTGCTGTAAGATCGATGCTGACACCCTCGTCGGCCTGCGCATAGGAGGCAACATCGCGATCACCTGTGCCACCATCCAGGCTATCATCACCGGCCCCACCTTCCAGAGTATCTGAACCGCCCCCCCCTATCAGCGTGTCGTTTCCGGCACCGCCGACCAGCACATTACCCAGCAAGTCACCGGTCAGTACATCGTCATGTGCGGAACCGGTAATGCTCTGGATATCCAGCAGGTAATCCTGTCCCGCACCCAGGGTGTCCTGATAGCCAACGCCCCCCAGATCGACGCTTACGCCGGCGTTGGCCGAGGCATAGGATGCGATATCCTTGTCACCGGCCAGCACCTCACTGATGAAATCTGTAAAACTGCCACCATCAGCAATATGAGTGATCAGGGGTTCGCCAAACTGTTGCAGGAACGCGGCAGGGTTTGCAGCGAAGAGAACATTCAGTGCGCTGATGGTGCTGATTTCAACACCACCGATTATTTGGTCATCACCTGCACCACCTTCAATGGTATCCACTGCATCGCGTCCGTAGATGATGTCGTTGCCAGCACCACCGATGAGTACGTCTTCATCGGCCGTGCCATAGATCAGGTCATTACCACTACCCCCGATCACTGCGTTCACATTGAACATCGCACCCATAATCGGGGTATTGGTATCGGACTGAATAGCAAAAGCGGGTAACTGGAAATTAACCAGCGGGATGGTCATGCCCAGATCGACCTCGATAGGGGTGGTATAGGCAGAGAAGTCCAGGGTGTTCTGGCCGTTACCTTCATCCAGACCGAGCAGCGCAAAGAATGTATCGGTTTCACCGATCTGACCGTTGAATACCGCACCATCTTCAAACACAAAGGTATCGTCGCCACTGCCATCGATCAGCTTCTCGATACTGTTGACTGGCCCGACACTGTTGACGCCATCGGTGACCGATACCGAACCATTACTGTGGATGGTAAAGGTCAGGTTTTCCGTTACCCCAGAGAAGTCGAGGACATCTATGCCCTCGTCATTCTGTTCAATGACGATGTCGTTACCCCAGAAGTCCTGGAAACGGTAGATGTCATCCCCTGCATGACCGATGATGGTATCCGCACCGGCACCACCCTGAATGATGTTGGCCTCGTTATTACCGATCAGGCGATCGTTGAATGCCGAACCCTCGATATTCTCGAAGTCACTGATAGTGTCCGTACCGACAGCGGTTTTTATGAAGATGCCATTAAGCAGGTCAACCGTCACATTGCCCAGTGCATTAGCGTAGGAAACGGTTTCGCTAGCGTCGCTGCCGATCAGGTCGTAGTCGCCCTCACCGACCACCACACCATGGATATTGCTAATCGCCTGCACACCGGTCGCAGTTCCAGCTGAGATATTGACCTGCACATCGCGGTAGGAACTGGAGTAATCCAGGCGACTGTTGCTGCCGGGGCCTCCATCGATTCTGCCGGCAAAGTTGGCCCCTTCTTCAAAGGTGAAGGTGTTGCTGCCTGCACCACCGATCAGAACCTTGATGTTCTCGATATGGTCGAGGCTACTGACCGCATCCGGCGCCTCGGCGGCTTCGGTGGGTATGTTGTCGTCTTCAGCCAGCGGGTTCACACCGTCCTGTACGGAAACTGTGCCATCGGAATGCAGGGTGAAGAACAGTTCGGTGGTGACGCGAGAGAAATCCAGGGTACTGATGGCGCCATCGTTGAGGTCATCAACCACATCATCAAGCCAGTTGTCCTCAAACGCGTAGGTGTCGGCACCACCCCTGCCGATCAATGTGTCGTTGCCACCACCACCATTCAGGACATTGATGCCGACATCACCGGTGAGGCTGTCATTATGTTGCGAACCCAGTAGATTCTCTATGCCTGTCAGTGTGTCCGTATTGCCCTGCCCATCGGTCGCCACACCATCTGTCAGGTTGGCGCTCACGTCATGCGGGTCATCGGCATAACTTGCGGTATCGATTCCCAGACCACCATTCAGCAGGTCTTCGCCACCACCACCGTTTAACAGGTCGTTACCGGCTAGACCAAGCAACCGGTTTGCCTGTGCATTACCAGTCAGCGTATCGTCATGCGCCGTTCCCTCCACATCCTCGATATTCGACAGGACGTCGAGGTAGGGAATGCCCTCGATAATGATATAACCGTGTAATGCGAAATAGTTATTCAGGTCAACGGTGACACCAACCGCATCGCCACTGTAGGAGATCAGGTCATGGATACCGGCACCGCCGTCCAAGGTATCAAAGCCGGCACCGCCATGCAGACGGTCGTCGCCCTCCCCACCCAGCAACACATCATCGCCCGATCCACCTCGTAGTTCATCGTCACCGACTGAACCATCCAGTCGGTTAGCCTCTGAATTGCCGATCAGAAGGTCGTTGCCCAGACCACCGCGCACGTTGGTGAAACCGCTGATCGCCGTGTTCACCGGGGTCCCGCCGGAGAGTGTAACGGTGGCACGATTTATCGGCATGTTGACTTCGATATCGGTGGTGTAATTCACGAAGTCCAGCATGTCGGTGCCAGCCCCGGCTGTGATGCTGCCGCTGATCGCCGCCTGATCCTCAAACTGGAAGGTATCATCGGCAGCACCACTGATCAGATGCTCGATGCCTTCGACTTCATTCAGTACACGATCGCCGATATCTGTCAGGGTAGAGACACTGACATTGCCGCCCTCGTGTATGGTGAAGTTAAGCGATGTACCCAGGGCAGAGAAATCCAGCGTGTCGCTACCGTTACCGGCCTGTTCCCTGATCGTGACATCCGCCCAGTTCGGTTGAAATGTATAGTGGTCGTTACCCGCTCCGCCGATGACATTCTCTATTCCGGCCAGACTGGTGGCATGACCGGGGTTGCCGCTGATGCCTATAGATGCGCTATTAAAGTTGAAGTCCAGGTTTTCCGACACACCTGACAGGTCCAGGGTATCGGTACCGCCATTCTCCACGATGTTATCCAGATACCAGTGCGCAGATAGCACATAGGTGTCTGCACCTGATCCCCCCTCCAGGGTGTTGATCCCGGTACCACCAATGAGCCGGTTATCACTGTCATCACCAATCAGGCTGTCGTTTGCATGACCACCGATCAGGTTCTGGATATTAATGATGAAGGAGCGTTCGTCATCCGCTTCCAGACCGGTGCCGATACCCGTTGCCCGACCGGCGGGAAGATCAACCGTGACATTTGAGGTCCATGCGGAATAATCGAGGGTGTTGCTGCGGCCTGCGGTGGCGTCGATGATACCCGCTATTGATGCACCATTTTCAAATACGAAACGGTTGTCACCTGTACCGCCGATAAGATTTTCTACATTGGCGACCTGGGTAACCGTGTTACTGCCATCTGTGACAGAGACCCGGCCATTGGCATGGATGGTAAAGCTGAGATCACTGGACACCAGTGAGAAGTCCAGCGTGTCGATTCCTTCCGCAGCGCTTTCGATGACTGTATCCGCACCCCAGCCGTCCTGGAATCGATAGGTATCATCACCGGCATTACCCGTCAGGGTATCGTTAATACTGGCGTTGCCAACCAGTATGTCATTCGCCACCGTACCATTGATGTTGGCCAGCAGATGGTCATATTGTATATGCTGGTTTTCAGTGAACAGAGACTCTGTCTGGATCAGGCCACTGTGATGCTCCAGAGCCCAGTCACCTCCGAGCAACGTGGCACCAGTTCCATCGGTTGAGGCCGCGATGTCCGCACCGGTTAACGCAGCAAGATTATCAACAAACGCTACGCCCATCTCACCACTTGCCACATCACAACCATAGAGCAGGATATCCCCATCCTGACTCAGGCTCTGACCCCAGCGTTTCAGTTTGTCGTCATGCTGTTTCAGTGTCTGGTTATTAAGCTGGGTACTGCCCAGTCGCAGGGCGCCGCTGGTGCCATGGGAAAGCAGGTGTATGGCTGAGACATTCTCCTGCTGAGCCAGGATTTCAGTGATCTGCTCCAGTCCATCCCTCTCTGCATGAAGCACAAAGATCTGAACCGCTTCTCCCTGATTGAGCTCCAGTTGACTACTCAGGGACTGCTCAGATAAATCAATGAAATACTCAGCCGAATACGTCGAGGCTTCCTCTGACTCCACCTCAACTTCTGCTTCTGGAGTTTGGGTTATCTCTTCGTTTACTTCTGCGGGTGGAGTGGCCTCCAGATCACTGGCCGGTTTCTGCTCGGCACGCGTCTGGAATATTTCTACCAGCAGGGTATGAAATTCCGGCACCTGAGCATCAATGATGATCAACTGGGGACCAGCACTTACCTCACGGATGGCAATGATTTCTGCCCCCAGTTCTGCTGCACTAATACCTGCTTGTGAATCACTTACAGTAGCTTCAGAGCTTTCAACTGGCAGAGATAGAGGAAGCTCTGCCTGAATCTCAGGAACGACCTTAACAACCAGGTTATCGCTAACAGCGGGATCAATGCTTACCTGTTCAAAAGAGGCCGCCAGTCCGGTATCAACCACTGCGAGAGGGTCAAAGAAGGCGCTGTCGGCGGGTAGAGTGAGATTGCTGGCCTGAAACTCTGGTGCAATTTGTGCCGGATCAGGGAGTAGTGCATCCACCTGGGAATTAGTCGGAATGATAAAATCAGCCGACAGCAACAGGCGCTGTTCCAGCGCCTCAAGCGAAAGCTTACGGCGCGGCAACACTGCCTTACTCTGCTTCCTTCCTTTTTTTCTGTGGCCCATCACACAGCCCCTACATTTCACACATTACAGCTACTATCTAATCGCGGTATTCACCCTCGTTTGGGGTCATTACCAATCCTGTTTCGCCTCACTCAATTCGGGCTTCTTCGTTCTCCGTTAATGAATTAATACGTCCAGCGTTTGGTTCGGAAGTCAGCCAGTTATTTAGACCCACCAGATCCTCTTCGCTAAGGGTGCCTACGACTGCCTTGAGCTTGAGACTGTTCAACAGGTAGTCATAGCGGGCACGGCTGTAATCCCGTTTTGCAGAATACAGATCGCGCTCAGCATCCAGCACAGAGAGATTGGTGGAGAGCGCTGCCTTGTAACCGGCCTGTTTGAATTTCAGCACCTCTTCCTGCGCCATCACCTCTTTCTCACGTGCGGTAGCCCGTTTAATCGCATTGATGATGTCACTGAATGTGCGCTGGGATTCACGCCTGACCTTGCGTAACAGCCTTGTCAGTTCTTCTCGGTTACTTTCATGTCTGTAGGCGGCTTCGCGGGTTCTCGATGACGTCGAGCCACCCTGATAAATGGGGATATTCAGGCTGAGCATTAACTCACGTGTCTCTACCTCACTGCCGCCACCGAATAGCGTACCGCCGGTATCATTGATGGTGTTTTGAAGCCTCAGATCCAGAGTCGGGTAATGTTCTGCCTTCTGTTTAGCGATCTCCCTGTTCGACACCTCCATCGCCTGACGCTGTGCCTCCAGTTCCCAGTTCTGTTTCATCGCAGCCTCTACCCAGTGATCTGCATCAGCGGGAGAAGGCTCAATCATGGGAAACTGTTCTATAAGCTGACTAAGACTGCCGGGATGCTCTCCAGTCATCTCCGACAGTGCCTCATAGGCATCATGCAAGTTGACCTCTGCCTCTGCATAATCGGCACCCACAGAGGCCAGCCTCGCCTCTGCCTCCAGCCGGTCTGCCATCCTGCCAAGTTTCGCCTTCTGTCTTGCAGTAGCCAGTTCAAGTTGTTGTTCCAGTGCTGTGCGTTCGGCCTGAAGGAAGGCCAGATTATCTGCAGCAGCGAGTGCATTGATGTACGTTTCTGCCACTCGAAGCATCAGTTCCTGCTCGGAGTTTGCCAGTTCGGCATCCGCCTGTTTGAGTTCGGAGTGCGCCTGTCCAATGCGTAAATAATTGGCATAACGAAATACCGGCTGAGTCAGGGACAGGGTAACCACAGAGGTCGGAAAAGAAGTCGATCCTGTATTGAAAAGCACATTGTCGCTTTCGCGGATCTCCTGACGCATCTTGCTCCTGTCGTAACTCAAAGCGATGGAAGGCCTATACCCACTCCACGCCTGAGTCAGGATCTCCCTTGAGGCCTGATGATCGAATCCAGCAGAACGAAATTGCGGATCGGCATCTCTGGCCTTCTGATACACTTCCAGGAGGTCTGCGGCCTGTAACGGAACACTGCAGATACTCGCCAGAAAGAGACACAGAGCAGAGAGACTGCCTGGAATTTCTTTTATCGTGTTCATGTCTTTGCCCCGGAGGGTTAGTCCTTTTTGTTGCCGCCTAATCGTTACTCAAAACAAGCTCACAACCCTCATTGCACATGTCATTATTTTTATAAAAAAACCTGTCACAGCACTCCCAGGATGGCCCGTTTTATAGCCAAGCCAGACCCCAGATTCATGTACAAACCACCTTCCCTTATTATCAGTTTAGAACTGATGCTGAATGTATACCCCTAAAAGCTACAGGGTAATTGATCAAGGTCAAAGTTGTAGTGTGACAGTGTCTTCAAGCCTATTTCCTGACTTCTGTGCTGAGTTTTTTTACGATAAAAGTGGCTTTCTAAGCACAAACAGTTGACTGAAAGTTGAACTTTTCACTGGGTTATTGCTGAAAAAATCGCGAGAGAATAATGCTGAACGGATGACAATTTGAAATGTAATGATGGAACTCTAATAGATTGTTTTTATTCCACGAAAAGTCTTATCAGACTTAGAACACGATTAAGAGGCATTACAGTGTTTGTAATTCAGGATATGAATATCATCTGGGGAAAAGAGGTCTATGTAATGGACCACACCTTCCGGCACGACTACCAGTCCAGTCTCAATACTGCCTGGATCTGCTCCTGCCACGCGGTCTGCACACCGGCTGTTTCGGCATAATTTCCCCAGTCAGAGACGGTGTTCGTTACTTCATCGACGATGGCCTCGGCACGTCCGCGTTTCATTGATGCGGCCTTTGCACAGGCCCTGAAATCTTCCCGTCTGAAATCATCCCGTTTCCCGTTCATGCTCATCTGGTGACGACCTGTCCAGTACCCCGCAGGATTAAAACTGTAGGTCATATCAAAGGCAGGTGAGAGCGACCAGTTTCCTGACTTATCCATCAGGAAGGCGATGTTCTTCACATGGTCATCCTGATTGCGCGCAACAATATTGAACACCATGCGTCTGAACTGCTGTTCGATAGCCGACATTGGCAGGCCCAGTTGCCGGATCACCAACAGCGCCTGTTCATAGGAGTAGGCACCAGCCAGATTAAAGTCATAATGCGCCATGGCACACAGGGATTGCATGTGCAGTTTTTCTCCGCTGGCAAGACGATCAAAACGGCGCGTCATAAAATGCTGCCGACCATTCTCCTCGAACAGGCGACAGTCGCTGATCTCGATTCCGCAGTCTTTCGCCATCAGCGCATAGGCGTATTCGATCAGACCATAGCCCTGCGGGTCCTGCAGCTCCTTATCCCGATTACCTGCTACGCCGTCGAATTTCAGTAGCCAGTATTCAAAACCCTCCGCCGCCGGCACCTGACCGGAACGCACTTCATTCGTTATCGGGTTCCAGGCGATCACTGCCTTGGCGCGAGCACCACCCGCCGACGTACCCACGCGCAGGATATCGGACATGGCCTGTTCCCGATTCGCTGCCTCAAAAGACACCTGCAGTTCAGTGCGGTGATTGAGAATATCGGAGGCGAGGGCCACCAGCCTGTCGATCTTTATCTGCTTTGTCTGTCGGGCTCGAGGCCCTGTCGCGGGTGCAAACTCCAGTGCTCCCATACCCCGTTCGCCGGTATAGCAAAGTCGTTCAATGGCATTGAATGAGGTCGGCTCTCGTCCCTGACTCGCCAGCCAGCTATCGATCAATGCATTACCAAATCGGTCTGGAAGCGAGTCTGCCAACAAGCCAGGCAGGCCGTGAAATGTCTGAGCTGCCAGTTCCGGAAAAGAATACACACGCGTAGACAGTGGCATCATCAGTGGGGCAATCTCGATACCACTAGCGGCAAACGCCGAGTCGTACTCGAAGGCCGTCACCTGAGCGCCATCATTCAGCGATACCGCACCAATGGTGCGTCCCCAGAGCCTGACCTCAGCAATACTACTCATTCGCCATCACCCCAGACCCATGGCTCTTCAACTCGATTCTCGCTCTTTCGCTTTGAGGCGCGCTGACGTAACTTTCCCTTACGCTTCAACAGATCCATGGGTCTCGGCCCGGCGTCCGGGATCAGACCTTCAAGTCCGGGCATCAGATCCAGCACGCGCAGCAGCCGGATGATGCTCAACATCTGCGCCGATGCGCCGGCCTCTATTCGCTCGACCGTCCGCTTGCCGACACCGGCCTGCTCCGCCACCTCCGCCTGGGTCAGTTGCAGCTCCAGGCGCCGGCGCGTAATGCGCTCACCAAGTTCTGCCAGAATGGCTTCATCTGCGAGATTTTTTGATATCTCCATAGTCGTAATTAATGACGATTAAACGTTATTTATCCTCTTATTTCAGCTTATATGACGACTTATAAACAATGCATGCAATTTAGTCAAGTCGTCGTTTATTACGATTAGTGTCGTTAATACATTGTATCTAGTCTTATATAGCGAATTGCTTAGTATGTGTTTCATGGAAACAGTCCACGGTTCATGGGCAATCTGTGATCAAGCAGATGGCGAAATTACTGATCTAAGTGATTTAGCAACCTGCCTTTCAGGATTAGTCTTGAAGAATCCCTGTATGAAAAAGACGGTGTCATTTTAAGGAAACATGCTTGATCTTTATCAAACATGTCAGCATGTCAGTCAAAGCCGGGATCTGACAGATCTATACTCAGACACTGGGCAACCCGATAAGGAATCCGCATGTCTAAAAGCAGCAAACGTATTTTTTACTTTGGTCACAAACGTGTCGATGGACGCGGCACGATGCGGGAATTGCTGGGCGGCAAGGGAGCCAACCTCGCAGAGATGACCCGCCTTGGCCTGCCGGTTCCTCCCGGCTTTACCATTTGCACCCGAACCTGTCTGGAGGTGCTGGAAAATAATGGTGCCATACCAGCGGGCCTGCATGATGAGCTGGATAAAAACATACAACGCCTGCAAAAGGACTGCGGCCGGATGTTTGGTGATGAGAAAAACCCCTTACTCGTCTCGGTACGCAGTGGTGCAGCCAACAGCATGCCAGGCATGATGGATACCATTTTAAATCTGGGCCTCAACGATCGCAGTGTCGAAGGACTTGCGCGGTTGAGTAAGGACAGGCGCTTCGCGCTGGATGCCTACCGTCGCCTGATTCAAATGTATGGTGATGTGGTGATGTCGGTCGATCACCATCACTTTGAACAGGCACTGGACGGGATCAAAAAACAACAACAGGTTGAAAATGATGCTGAGCTAAACGAGGCGGCACTTGAACAACTCATTCAACAATACAAAATCATTTTCAAACAGCATACAAAACAGGACTTTCCCCAACGCCCACAGGAACAACTGGAGATGTCGATTGCCTCGGTGTTCAACAGTTGGAATACCCCACGTGCACGTCGCTACCGGGAAATCCACGCGATCTCTGATCAACTGGGAACCGCCGTTAATATCCAGAGCATGGTGTTTGGTAATCTCGGTGAAACATCCGCATCGGGCGTCGCCTTCACACGTAATCCCGCAGACGGCAGTAATCAGTTATATGGCGAGTTTCTGATCAACGCCCAGGGTGAAGATGTCGTCGCCGGAATCCGGACGCCGCAGACGATGAGAGCATTAAGTGACTGGAATCGCGACATCTATAAGCAGTTGAAGTCGATCAAGAAGATACTCGAAGCGCATTACCATGACATGCAGGATATCGAGTTCACCATCGAACAGGGCCGCCTCTATATGTTGCAGACCCGCACCGGAAAGCGCAGCGGTCATGCCGCGCTGAAGATTGCGGTACAGATGGTAAAAGAAGGCCTGATAAAAAAGAAAACGGCCATCATGCGGCTCACGGCAGAGGATCTAAACCAGTTATTGCTACCGAGTTTTGACCCGGCAGCCACGCGCACAGTGATTGCCCGCGGTCTACCGGCCTCCCCCGGCGCTGCATCCGGCAAGCTGGCCTTCAGCTCGGAAGAAGTGGTGGAACGCAGCAACAATGGCGAGGCCGTCATTCTGGTGCGTCATGAAACCAGCGCCGACGATATCGACGGTATGCATGCGGCCAGGGGTATCCTCACCGCCACGGGTGGCGCAACCAGCCACGCCGCAGTAGTCGCACGTGGCTGGGGTAAATGCTGTATCACCGGCGTCGCTGCCCTGCAGATCGATACAGCACGTCGTCGTGTCATCATTGATGACATTTCTTATGGCCCTGATGATGTCGTCAGCCTGGATGGCAATACCGGTGAGGTAATGACCGGAGCAATCGCCCTGATCAACCCCGAGTTGAGTGGTGACTTTGCCACCCTGATGAAATGGACCGATCGCTATCGCACACTCGGTGTTCGCTGTAATGCCGATACCCCTGCAGATGCAGAGCGTGGTCGACAGTTGGGTGCCGAAGGCATTGGCCTGTGTCGCACCGAACACATGTTCTTTGACCCGCAACGGATTCAATCCATGCGCGAGATGATCCTGGCCGATGATCTGGAAAGTCGCCAGAAGGCCCTGAAAAAACTCCTGCCCTATCAGCGCCGTGACTTTGAAGGTCTACTCATGGCGATGGATGGCCTGCCCGTTACTATCCGTCTACTCGATCCTCCGTTGCATGAATTTTTACCCACTGACAAACAGGACATCGTGGAACTGGCAAAGAGCCTTGGCGTTTCGCAAACACTGATCAGGCAACGAATCAGTGAATTACATGAAAGTAATCCCATGCTCGGCAATCGCGGCTGTCGATTGAGCATCTGTTATCCCGAAATCCTGCACATGCAGGTCAGCGCAATTGTCGAAGCCACAATCAACTGCCTGCGCAAACAGTCTCAGGTCAAACCACAGATCATGATCCCACTGACAGGTTTTGCGAGCGAACTCGGCTATCTAAAACCCCTGGTACTCGACTGCATTGCCGAGGTCAAAAAGCGCAAGCGATTCAGTGACACTCTGGATATCCCTGTCGGCACCATGATTGAAGTACCCAGGGCGGCGTTGACTGCCGCAGAGATGGCAGAGCATGCCGAGTTTTTCAGTTTCGGCACCAATGACCTGACCCAGATGACTCTCGGTTTTTCGCGAGACGATGCGGGCAGTTTCCTGAGTACCTATCTGCACAGAAATATCCTGCCCCGTGATCCCTTTCAATCACTGGATAGCGTCGGCGTCGGCCAACTGATCCGTCTGGCAGTCAAACAGGGACGCAAATCACGCAAGAATCTTTCCTGTGGTATCTGTGGAGAACACGGCGGTGATCCGGATTCAATCCACTTCTGTCATCAGGTGGGACTGGACTATGTCTCCTGTTCCCCATTTCGTGTACCCATTGCTCGACTTGCCGCCGCACAGGCTGCACTGGTGAAAAAGAAATAGAAATGAATTTTTTATCCTGATATTCATGCATGTGTTCGACGCATAAACGCAACGACGGGCAAGCGAATTGCTTAACTATTTTCGTATCCACCCATCGTTCAGGTAATTGACTGCAGGAGACATTGTGCCGATCGTCGAGAGTCGTTTTAAACCTGCCTGGTGGTTACCCGGTCCCCATTTACAGACCGCCTGGCCGAGTCTGTTTCAGCCCCGGGTTGAGATTGACCTTCACTGGCACCGACTGGAACTGGAGGATGGCGATTTTCTCGATCTGTGCTGGCCACCTACGGCAACGGGCCCGGTGGTCGTGCTGGTACATGGTCTGGAGGGTAATCTGCAATCACATTACGCTACCGCCACGCTCTCGGCCTTACAGGCGGCCGGTTTTCTACCTGTCTTTATGCACATGCGCGGCTGCAGTGGAACACCGAACCGACTGAATCGCAGTTATCATTCGGGGGATACGGCGGATATAGCCAGTGTAGTTGCCAGTACAGAATCGCTGGTCGGACGTCACACAGAGGCGGTCATCGGTTTTTCGCTCGGTGGCAACCAGTTACTCAAGTGGCTGGGTGAAAGCGGTGATAAAAACCCATTGAAAACCGCGATCGCCATCTCGGTTCCCTTTAGCCTGGCGGACGCCGCTGCGCGTCTGGAGTCGGGTGTATCGCGTCTGTATCAGGCCTATCTGCTACGCAAGATGCGAGCGAGTTATGCGCGCCGTTTTGATGAGGCTCACCCCTCGCCATTGTCCATTGATGTTAAGCAGTTACATAGTTTCCGTGCGTTTGACGATGCCATTACTGCCCCACTAAATGGTTTTGCCGGTGTCGATGATTATTATCGACGCGCCAGTTGCCGGCAATTTCTCGCTGGCATTCGGCGCCCTACCCTGATCCTGCACAGCGAGGATGACCCATTTATGTATCCGCAAACGGTTCCTGCCGCCGAAGAACTCTCCCCGGCGGTGACTCTGGAACTCTCCAGTGATGGCGGGCATGCCGGTTTTGTCAGTGGTAATAATCCTGCCCAGCCGGTCTACTGGCTTCAGTCTCGCATCACGACGTTCCTGAAAGAGCAGCTCCTCGCCGATCACTAATCCGGGGGTATTGATACGCCCGGCAGGCCTGTATAGTTCCGCCGCAGTCACAGGAGCGGTCGGCCATCACTCTGCACCATCAATAAACAAGTAGCGAACATGAAGACAAACACCTTAATGGTTCAGGGCACCACCTCCGATGCGGGGAAAAGCACTCTGGTCACTGCGCTCTGTCGATGGTTACAGAGACGCGGTGTTGCGGTTGTGCCATTCAAACCGCAGAACATGGCGCTCAACAGTGCGGTGACCATAGACGGCGGCGAGATTGGCCGTGCTCAGGCGGTACAGGCACGGGCCTGCTGTCTGCCCGCGCATACCGATATGAATCCGGTACTGCTGAAACCGAACAGTGATACTGGCGCGCAGGTCATCATCCACGGCAAGGCTCTGGAATGTATGGATGCAAAGGGCTTCCATGACTATAAGCGCATTGCGATGTCGGCGGTGCTGGAGTCCTATCACCGACTTGAGCAGCAGTATCAGGCGATCATTGTCGAGGGCGCTGGATCGCCCGCCGAAATTAACCTGCGTGAAAATGACATCGCTAACATGGGCTTTGCCGAGGCAGCCGACTGTCCGGTTATTCTGATCGCGGATATCGATCGTGGCGGTGTCTTTGCCCATCTCACCGGCACCCTGAATCTACTCAGCGAAAGCGAACAGGCTCGCGTTGTCGGCTTTGTCATTAACCGCTTTCGTGGCGACATCGGCCTGTTGCAGTCCGGGCTGGACTGGCTGGAGGAACACACGGGCAAACCGGTTCTTGGTGTCCTTCCCTATCTGCATGGATTGCATCTGGAAGCCGAAGATGCCATTCCGCGCGACCAGAATATCGCCGCAAATAAATCAGAAAGACCTCTGCGCGTCATCGTGCCCGTCATGCCTCGCATTAGTAATCACACCGATTTCGATCCCCTGCGCTTGCACCCACAGGTGGATCTACAGTTTATCGGCCCTGGCCAGACAACCCCGGCGGCGGATCTGATCATCCTCCCCGGCTCCAAGAGCGTACGCGCCGATCTTGACTGGTTACGTGCACAGGGCTGGGAAGCCGTGATTCAAAGACACCTGCGCTACGGCGGCAAACTGCTCGGCATCTGTGGTGGTTTCCAGATGCTGGGCACACGGATCCATGATCCCCGGGGCATTGAAGGTGAAGCCGGAAGTAGCGATGGTTGGGGCTTACTGCAGATGGAAACGACACTGCATGCGGAAAAACAATTGCGCAATGTCAGCGGTACACTGTGTCTGACTGCGGCAGCCATTAGCGGTTACGAAATTCACGCCGGAATCACCGAGGGAGAGGCACTCAATCGACCCGCCATACAGACAAGTAACGGGCCGGATGGCGCCATCAGTCATGACGGTCAGATCCTCGGTACCTATTTACACGGACTGTTTGAGTCGCCCACTGCCAGCGCCAGTCTGCTTGAGTGGGCCGGCCTGCGGGAGGTAGAGATATTCGATTATCATGCCCTGCGTGAAGCCGATATTGATCGACTCGCCGACAGCATGGAACAGCACCTTGATACAGACCGGCTGCTGGAGCTGCTGAACCTGTAAAGGCGTTAATAAACAGGATTAACGCAAGCTTTTATAGACATTAATATCAAGTTGTTACGGTGAATTTCTAATAAAAAAAGAAGCTTTTTATCAGCGATATTATGAATCCATGATTGATGCAGATATGGAGCGTTCATACACTCCATATCTGCTTTTATCCGCACACGCTAACGACCTGCGCTGCGCTTAACCCTCACGGTACATGCGGCGGAATTTCTCCTGTCGATGCTCTTTCCTTTTCGCCATACGCTCTTCCATCTGCGCCTCTAACTGAGCCTGTTGTTCAGCTGTCAGTTCATTTTTTAGTGCGTGTCGCAGCTCATAATTGAATACCATCAGGGCCACCTTGCTATCCGCATGTTGTCGGGCCAGCTGGTTAAATTTTTCTGGTTCATAGCCCTGACCTCGCAAGGCCTGCATCTGCTTTCTCGTCTCGGACAATTTTTCCATCAATGCCTGACGGGTATCCTGTTTCGATGCAATAACTTGCTTGATGCGTTCCTGCTGCTCTGGCTGCACATCCAGTTTTCTGAACATCTTTTCCATACACTGTGGCCGATCAAACATCCCGCCACCGTGTCTTTCTGCACGCTCATGCATACATCCCTGATCGCCTCCTGCGGCCAGTGCATGTGCACTGAGGAACAACACCGGGGTCAGGATCGCAACGGCCATAATATCTTTTCTGAGTTTCATCATAAGTCTCCATAAGGTTTAATTGTGCCGACAGCTTTTGTGTCTGCATGGAAAACAGTCTAGATATTGGCCATGTAAATGTGGGTCAGCAGAATGTAATTTTCTGTAAAACCTCTCGCAGTCAGCACTGGAGATGGCACAATGTCTCTGAATGAAACCCGACAACGACATAATCACCCCATGACACATCTACTGCTGGTCGATGATGATCCCGAACTGTGCGAGATGCTCAGCGAGTATCTGGGCCAGGAAGGTTTTACCGTGTCTGCCGTTCACGATGGCAGGAGCGCGGTTGAACAGGGCCTGACTCAGGTCTATGACGTGATGGTGCTGGATATCATGTTGCCCGAGATGAATGGTATTGAGGTGCTGCGTGCTCTACGACAACAGTCTGCCCTGCCGGTGATCATGCTCACCGCCAAAGGTGATGACATAGACCGCATCATTGGTCTCGAGATCGGCGCAGATGACTATCTTCCCAAACCCTGTAACCCCAGAGAACTGGTGGCACGACTGCGAGCCATTCTGCGTCGCTCGGAACAGCCCCGGCAAAAAGCCCTCAGCTTGTTAGAAGTGGGTGAGATAGTGATGAACACCGCGACGCGTGAAATACATCTTGCCGGGCAGGCTCTGGAACTAACCAGCACCGAATTTCGCCTGCTCGAACTGCTCTTACGCAATGCCGGTCAGGTGGTTAGCAAGGCAGAACTATCGGCACAGGGTTTGGGGCGCAAACTGGAAATTTATGATCGCAGTATCGACATGCATATCAGTAAACTGCGACGCAAGCTGGGTAATGATCCACAGCAACGTCCCTATGTACAAACCATCCG
>JBFIID010000011.1:0-19276 GCA_041601415.1 Gammaproteobacteria bacterium | reverse complement strand
TGACGGCCAAGCTCCGTCAGGTAGCCTCCGTCTTTCTGACTAATCAGTCCCTTCTCAAACAGCCGTTCAGTGGCGCTGATTTTTTCAGGCTCGGCATCGTGATGAACCTTAATACCTTCCTGTAATGTATCCAGATTGAAAAGCATCAGGACATTAATCTCATCGACAATCTCTGTTGAGTAAGGCATGGCATTCTCTATTTTAGGTAATCATGAGTATCCCCGGCTAAAAGCCAGGGCTATGTCGGTATCGGGAGAATCAGGAGTGTCTGGTGAAGGGATAACAGTTATCTGACGGGGTATTTATTCCCAGTCCATAAAGTCTTCCATCTCACGTTTCAATCGCTGTTCTTCACGTATTTCTTCTATACGCCGACGAGCTTGTTGCGTACGAGCCTGTCTGGATTCCTTACTGCTTACTTTTTCCATGTAGGCATCAACATCGAGATCATCTTCTACCTCATCGTCGATATCGTCCAGATCATCATCTGAATCATTTTTAACGCTCACATAACCTCCCCGATGGGTTAACCTGCCTTGTGGCAGGAAGGTGTTTAACTGGCTTTGTGGATTCTTCGTTCTGAACCTGAGCTGGTTTTTGACCAGAACTCAGGCAAATCCACAGAGGCTTACCCTATGACTGCAGAAACCGGAGTGATTACCCCGTAATGCGTCGGCGTCTGAAATATACGCCGGTAAGATTTTTATTGTCAACACAAAATCTATAGCCTTTGTACTAGTAGAAAACAAGACAGTTTTGTAATTATTTATCGACGTCTGATTCTATCGGCGACCACATTGCCTTCTGCATCAAGATGCCCCCTGACGCGAACATAATCTCCGTCACCGGGACGCTTTTGCAGGCGGGTATGACGACCTACCTCTAACGGCAAACCATCAAGTAACCAGCCATCAATGAGTCTGCCATGCAGACGGATTTCCGCGCCCACCGGTATGCCCGCAGGACGACCATTACTGTCGGGGGCACCATTCTTAATCCAGGCCTCAATCGTATGAATTTCCTGATCACTCAGAAACGGAGGCCCATCGAAGGGCATGCGAGGTACTGCCTGTCCCTTAACCCGTCTCAGTAACTCACTGGCAGCCGGCTTACCCGGTACGACACGCACCCTGTCTGCGCTCGATAGTGTGGCGTTGTAGGATGTCAGCAGGTATCCCTCTGGTGCATTTCCCATCAGACCCTGTTCGGTATGACACCTGGCACAGCGGGTGGCGAGTATTGGTGCCACGTGGGCATAGGTGATCTCTTCGTCGGCTACGGGCTCCACAGGAGCCGCCTGCCTGGCGGTAGCTGCGTCTGTCCGGGGGCCTGCAGGAAGACCTGCGGCAATCCATCGTTTGAATAGATCGATTTCCTGATCTTGTAGAAAGGGAGGGCCGGTCATCGGCATACGCGGCAAGCTGCTGCCAGTGAGGCGTTTATACAGTTCGCTGGCTTCAGGCTGGTTGGCGATAACGACCGGGCCATTGCTGCTGCCCTTTAGTAGCAACTCCAGACTTTGAAGATTCAGACCCTTTGGAGCAAATTCACCGCTGTGACAGATAACACAGCGCTGCTGCAGGATCGGTTCAAGGTCGGAATAACTGATTTCTTCTGCGTGGCTGTGCAGGTTGAAGATGAAGCTGGTGATCAGCAAGAGCAGGCCACCTGGTTTCGTTATTTGTCGACTTTTTGACATCTTTTTTTCCGGGCTTACTGAATTATTTATTACGGTACATTGTCTGATCAGCGATATGGATCGCATCATTAATATTCATTGCATCCTGGGGAAACAGACTGGTACCAATGCTACATGAAATGTACAGGTTCTTATCGCCGATGTGTAACAGGCGGGCCAGCGATTCGCTAATCTTGTCTGCCAGAGTTAACAGGTTTTCACGCGACTCTATATTCATTGCGAAGATCAGGAACTCATCTCCCCCGTAGCGAAATGCCAGATCAGAATCACGTACGGCATTCTTGATACGTAAACCGGTGATATTAAGGATCCTGTCACCAATGGAATGTCCATGCTGGTCATTGATCTGCTTAAAATCGTTTAAATCTATAAACAGCACGCCCATTGGTTTTGCATTTGTCTGCAGAGCAGCAGTGTCTTCGATTAGTTCATCAAGATAATTCCGGTTTAGCAGGGAAGTCAGGTTGTCGGTGCGAGCCAGAGACTGCAGGTGCTCCTTTTCTCGCTCAAGGTTACTCATGTCATGTACGATGGCGATCCCGATTTTGCCGTTTTTGGCATTTAACCTTGAAATAGAAATCTTGGCCGGGAACGCCTTACCATTGCGGGTATAGCAGATCATCGTCGTGCTACGACTGGCCATCACCTTGGGAGGAGCATCGGAGTTCAGGTATTGATACAGCGAGTGTTCATGTGGCTCGCTGGCATCCGGGCTGATCAGGCAGGAGACTTTTTGGCCGATGATCTGTTCCGGTTCATATTCAAACAGATTGTTGAAGGCCTCATTACAATACAGGATATTGGAATGCTCATCGGTCATCACGATGGCATCACCCAGATAGGAGAAGACCTGTTCCAGGTGCTCCTGTTTCATTCCTGCTTGTCTAGAATTCTTGGACATTGGTATGTCAAGGCAAACTCAGGTACGGCGCACCATCGGTCTGCCCATACTCCAGGGTTAACTAATCGTTTTCGAGTTTAGCTTTTGTACGACGCAACTTAAAAGGCTTCTTTAAGCTAGCGTTACACTCATCCACGGAAGTGTTTTCTGCTGACTGGCGACGATAACACGCTCATGGTTTAAAGACACTGATCCTGTGGCCAGCTGATAGACCATGTCCGGGCAATTATTATTTTCACTAAGGTGCATGGCAACCAGATACTGCAGTCGCGATGTATCGAGTTTTTTCAGTAATTGCACGGATTGTTCGTTGCTCAGATGGCCCAGCCGGCCTGAAATTCGTTGCTGTAAATGCGCAGGGTAAGCACTGTCTTCCAGCATCTGTAGACAGTGATTAAACTCCAGCATCAAGGCATCGCAGCCATCCAGCATTTCAATGATGTGGCTGGTCAGACTGCCGGTGTCGGTCAACAGACCAATGTTGATGCCGCGATACTCAAACACAAACTGGCTGGGTTCACTGGCATCGTGCGGTACGGTCACCGGTTTGATCAGAATATCACCTATCTCAAAGTTCGAGTGGCTATTGAATAAATGTTGCAGGGGCAGTTCAGCGAGGGTTTTACAGCCGGCCCGAAGAGTGCCAGCGGTGAGATAGACCGGTAGATTACATTTGCGTGAGACGGCCCCCACTCCCTTGATGTGGTCGCTGTGTTCATGGGTCACGATAATCGCACTGATGTCGCTGATATCGCGTTCCACACAGGTGAGGCGCTTCTGCAGTTCTCGCAGAGAAAAGCCGCAGTCAATCAGTAGCAGGGTATCAGCGGCCTCGATCAGGCTGGCATTACCCTTGCTGCCGCTGCCCAGAGATGTAAATCTCACGGCCTCGACAGCAGGGCTTGATGGCATGCCTTAGCTACCTGTTGAGTTGGGTACTTAACTCTTTGAGAATGCTGTTGGCGATGTCACTGCTATCCCATTTGCCTTCGGCATTGAGAATCACGATCTCGGTCTTGGGGCCAACGCCAGTCAGGCTGACCTGATATTTTCCTTCAGTATCATCGCTCCAGAAGGCCATTTTCTTCCATACGCTTTTTTTCTTTTCGCCGTTCTCGGAGTAGATGACATAGAACACGCCAAAGTCACGATCTCCCTCTTCGACGATGAGACTGGTTCTTTCCAGTGCCAGTTTTGTGCTATTCCAGGCATGGCTAAAGTCTTCCGGTACGTTGATGTAGTACTTACCGCCACCAGCATGCAATACCTCAGCACTACGGTTATCTGCAGCAGTTGCCACGGGGATGTCAGGTCTATCGTTCGAACTCAGTTCACGGCTACTGCGCACAGGCGCGGTGCGACCGGGCTCGATGCTGCGGCTGGTTCTGCTGACGGCCGGACTGCTGCCAGCACCACCCAGACTCTGGTTAATGCGGGCCAGCATGGCATCTTCAGTGGCATGATCACGGGCGCGTTTTCTCCAGACCAGATCTTCACCGACGGGTAACATTTCTTCGCCCGCGTGCGAGACATACAAGACCGTCGTCAGACCGTCCTGACCGGGCTCCACGAATATCTTGAAACGGTTGCGTAACAGTTTCTGGGGATCTTCTTTCCAGGTTGTTTCCATGATGCCGAGTTCCTGATCATCGAGATCCAGGCTATAGCCGTTCTGCTGCCAGAAGCTGCGCAGTTTGTTCCAGGCTACGGAAGGCTGGCCTTCAACGATCAGCAATTTTTCATCGGCCAGGGTCTGGATGGATAAGGGGTTCTCCTCCAGACGACGAGCTTCCTGACGTGCACTGACACGTTCCTGATAGCTGGAGTAAGTGGCCACTCCGGTATCGTCAACGTCGGGTACGGCCATGGTATCGCGGATCCCCTCAGAGGTCAGATCAGGTGGTACCTCAAGGTCTGGCAGGCTCTCGCTTTTACGATATTCCTTGGTGCGATCAGGGATAACTTCGTCAAATCTGGGCAGATATTTGGAACAGCCGCCGATAAGCAGGCTCGAAATAATTAGTACAGCAATTCTCATCATGTTTTCCTCAGGCCTCAATTCCGGCTTGTTGCATGGCTGCCCTGACCTCGTCATGGCAGTTTTCGGCTAACCAGGTGAGAGGCAGGCGAATACCCGCCTGGATTAGCCCCATCTGATTGAGTGCCCATTTCACCGGGATTGGGTTGGATTCTATAAACAGTTTTTCATTCAGGCCCATCAGGCGCTGGTTGATTTCGCTGGCCTTTTCACGATCGCCGGCAAGTGCTGCAGCGCACATGTCATGCATCTCTCTGGGTGCCACATTGGCGGTTACGGAGATATTACCCCGACCCCCACGCAGGATGAATTCCATTGCCGTGGCATCATCACCGGAGAGCAGTAAAAAGTCTGCCGGGCATAATGCCTTAAGGCGATCGAGTCGAGCCAGATCCCCCGTTGCTTCCTTGACCCCGATAATATTTTTAATCTCGGACAATCTGGCTATTGTCTCAGGCAGCATGTCACAGGCGGTACGACCGGGGACGTTATACAGGATCTGGGGGATGTCGACGGCCTCGGCGATGGCTTTATGGTGTTGGTAGAGGCCTTCCTGTGTGGGCTTATTGTAATAAGGTGTAACCAGCAGACAGGCATCCGCACCGGCTTCCCTGGCCTGCTTTGTCAGGGCAATCGCCTCCAGAGTGGAATTGGCACCGGTGCCGGCAATAATCGGTACACGTCCGGCAGCAAATTCAATAATCTGCTTAATCGTCTGGCAATGCTCCTCTTCATTGAGCGTGGCAGATTCTCCGGAGGTCCCGACCGCGATAATCACGTCAGTTTTATTCTCCACATGAAATTCCACCAGACGCCGCAAAGCCTCTGTATCAACCGCGGTATCGGGTGCGACTCCGGCCTGCATAGGAGTTGCAATGGCGACCATGCTTCCTGAAAACATTGTTGAATACCTGATAGCAAAAAAATTACAGCCGAACATGGTACTGATACATGCAGCGAATCACAAGCGGCCAGAATGGGCTCGGATCGTGCCACTAACCGAGGTCTGTTTTGCGGCTATTAACGCTTGCGGCTGGCACCTTAAAGCATGCACAATTGAACCAGAATCTACCGAGCGACGAAGCTGACATAAGAATGACAAAATATATCGTACTCACCGCCGTAGGAGCTGATCGACCCGGTATTGTTCATACCTGCTCCCGAGCCTTCAAGGATTGTGGTTGTAACATTGTAGATAGTCGGATGTCGGTGCTGGGTGGCGAGTTCGCCATGATCAGCCTGCTCTCCGGGAGCTGGGACTCACTGGCCAAACTGGACGATGTTTTACCCCGCCTGCAGAAAGAGCTGGATCTGCGCTTCACTGCGCGGCGAACCGAAGAGCGCATCTCCCACAGTGCGGCGATGCCCTATCTGATTGAAGTCGTCGCGATGGATCATCCCGGCATCGTGCATGACATTGCCAGCTTCTTTTCCGACCGTAACATCAGTATTTCCGATCTTCAGACCGGCAGTTATGCAGCCGCGCATACCGGCACATCCATGTTTTCCATGAGCATGACGGTCAGTGTCCCCAATGAGACCTCGATTGGTCACCTGCGAGGAGAGTTCCTCGAGTTCTGTGATCAACTCAATCTGGACTCTGTCATGGAGCCCGTAAAATAAAGGAGAGAAAAACGCCCTATGTCTGTTGAAGTAGGCAGGAAAGTGAGTATCAAGGCGTTACCGGCAACCGGTGACAAAACCATCAAATCATCTGACCTGAAAGGTCAAAATGTCGTTATCTACTTTTACCCCAAAGACAGCACCCCCGGCTGCACGCTGGAAGGGCAGGACTTCAGGGATAATTACAGTAGCTTCAAAAAACTCAATACCGTGATTCTGGGTGTCTCACGTGACTCTATCAAATCACATGAAAACTTCAGAACCAAACAGGAGTTCCCCTTCGATCTATTGTCCGATGCCGATGAAGAACTGTGTCAGCAGTTCGATGTCATCAAGGAAAAAAATATGTATGGCCGCAAGGTCATGGGTATAGAACGCAGTACTTTTTTGCTCGACGCGAGCGGCAAACTGGTTCGCGAGTGGCGCAAGGTAAAGGTTAAAGGCCACGTCGACGAAGTGCTTGAGGCCGTCAAACAACTCTGAACAAACCCACAGAGGTCTTCCATGACACCAATTCAGGAACCACGCATGTTCGTGCTCGACACGAATGTGTTGATGCACGATCCAACCGCCCTGTTCCGTTTTCAGGAGCACAGCATCTTTCTTCCCATGGTAGTGCTTGAAGAACTGGACAATGCCAAAAAAGGAGTTTCCGAGGTCTCACGTAACGCCCGTCAGGTAAGCCGATTTCTGGATGATTTGATCGGCGATGTGATGTCGGATGAGATTGATAAAGGCATAGAACTGGCGATGCCGATGAATAACGGCAATCATCATCCACCGCCGCTGGGCAGGCTGTATCTGGAAACCCGCTCCCTGCCACAGGATGTGCCGGATGCGATCCCCGGTAACAAACCGGATAATCACATCCTCGGTATTACCCTGGCATTACGCAATCTGCATCCCGATCGTCACATCACCCTGGTTTCAAAAGACATCAATTTGCGTATCAAGGCACGGGTGCTGGGGATCACCGCAGAGGATTACTCCAGCGACAAGGTGCTGGACGATGTGAATCTGCTGTATTCAGGCACCGAGGCACTGCCAGCGGATTTCTGGGAGACCCACGGTAAACAGATGGAGTGCTGGCAGGATGGAGAGCGGACTTTCTATGCCATGAGTGGCCCGGTGTTGGATCAGAGTTACCCCAACCAGTTTATCTATACCGAAGAAGAGACTCCGTTTGAGGCCGTGGTTCGCAGCGTCGATGATGGCCGCACAGTGATCGAACGGGCGGTCGACTATCGCACCCACCACAATGCGGTGTGGGGCATCAATGCGCGTAACCGGGAACAGAGTTACGCCCTCAACCTGCTCATGGATCCAGACATCGACTTCGTCACCCTGATGGGAACGGCCGGTACCGGCAAGACCCTGCTGGCGCTAGCCTGTGGTCTGACCCAGACGATGGATATGAAACGCTATAAGGAGATAGTCATGACGCGTGTGACGGTTCCCGTTGGTGAGGATATAGGATTCCTGCCGGGTACTGAGGAAGAAAAGATGACGCCCTGGATGGGTGCGTTGATGGATAACCTGGAGGTTCTGACGCAATCAGACGTGGGGGGGGACTGGGGGCGGCAGGCGACCAACGAGCTGGTACAGAAGCGGATCAAAATTCGTTCCCTGAATTTTATGCGTGGCCGAACCTTCCTGAATCGTTATCTGATCATTGATGAAGCACAGAACCTGACCGCCAAACAGATGAAAACCCTGATCACCAGAGCCGGACCGGGCACCAAGCTGGTCTGTATGGGGAATGTGGCGCAGATCGATACGCCCTATCTGACCGAAACCACCTCGGGTCTGACCTATGTGGTCGATCGCTTCAAGGACTGGCCACATGGTGGGCACATCATTATGAAACGCGGTGAGCGCTCAAGACTGGCAGACTTTGCCTCAGAGGTTCTCTGATTAGAAGTGGTCTTCATCCGGTTGAGGCAGCAATCCGGCTGCCGCTCCGGAAGGCCAGGCATTCAGAATCGCCTTCACCAGCGTCGCCAGCGGGATTGCGAAAAATACCCCGAGCACACCCCATAGCCCACCAAAAAACAGTACCGCAACAATAATCGCGACCGGGTGCAGGTTGACCGCTTCCGAGAACAGTAACGGCACGAGTAAATTACCGTCCAGCGCCTGAATCACACCATAGGCGAACATCAACCAGCCAAACTCGGCGGTCCAGCCCCACTGGAAGTAGGCCACCAGTGCCACCGGCAGGGTTACCACGGCTGCGCCTATGTAGGGCACCAGTACAGAGATGCCAACAAGAAAGGCCAGCAATGGTGCATAGGAAAGCCCCATCAGAGAGAACACCACATAGCTGGAGACTCCGACAATCATAATTTCGTAAAACTTGCCGCGCACGTAATTACCGATCTGATCGTCCATCTCTCTCCAGACGCGGTTCAGCATGCCTCGATCTTCAGGCAGATAACGGGTCGTCCAGTTCACGATCAGGTCTTTATCCTTGAGGAAAAAGAACACCAGTAGTGGGCCGAGAATCAGATACACCAGAAAGGTAATCACTACGGGGATCGAGGCCAGGGAACGAGAAACCACATTTTGTCCGATGGTGGTCAGTTCGGCGCGAATCGAGGCCACCAGCTTCCACACCTGCTCTTCCTGAATGAATTGTGGGTACTGTTCAGGCAGGGTTAACAGCAGGGCCTGTGAATTCGAGATCATATTCGGCAGTTCCTGGAAAAACAGGGTGACCTGGCGTGACAGCAAGGGCATCAGACCGAAAATAATGAATACCAGAAAGGCGATAAACAGTGCGTAGACACAGGTGACGGCGACCCCGCGCGGTGACTTGGCGCGGATCATCTTTTGCACCACACCTTCCAGCAGGTAGGCGATCATCATCGCTACCAGCAGCGGAGCCAGCATCTGACCCATCAACAGAATCACGGCAAAACAGAAGGCCAGAAACACGGCCAGCAGGATCGTCTGCGGGTCTGAGAAGTTTCTCGTATACCAGTCTTTGAAAAACTGAATCATAAATTCCGTCCTGAACAGTAGGGCATATATACTACATACTTTTAAACAAGGCGAAAGACAGACAATGGGCTGGTGGGGAAAAATAATTGGTGGTGCCTTTGGCTTCATGCTGGGCGGGCCATTGGGCGCTGTGCTAGGTGCAGCTCTGGGGCATAATCTGGACAGGGGGCTGGACGGGTTACCACATGATGACGGCCAGCCAACTCCCGGTCGTGGTAATCAACAGCGTGTACAGACAGCTTTTTTCACCGCCACTTTTTCGGTCATGGGCAATTTGTCCAAGTCCGATGGACAGGTCTCAGAGGCCGAAATCGCCCTCGCCCAGACTGTCATGGCGCAGATGGATCTCAGCCCGGAGCAGAAAAAGCTTGCGATCAAGCTGTTCAACCAGGGTAAACAGGCCGACTTTCCGCTGGAAGATATACTTAAACAGTTCCGCGCTGAATGTGTGTTTCGCCGCAACCTTATCCGTATGTTCATCGAAATCCAGTTGGCCGTCGCCTATGCTGACGGTGTCCTGCACAAGCAGGAAGAAGCTTTACTGCTACACATCTGCGATGAACTGAAATTCTCACATGCAGAATTTCGCCAGCTGGAAGGCATGATCAAGGCAGAACGCCATTACGGTGGGCAGGCAGGCAAAAACAGGGGCCCGAGCATGAGCGATGCCTATGCCCTGCTCAACATCAAATCCACTGCCACCGATGCCGAGGTAAAAAAGGCCTATCGCCGAATGATGAACCAGCACCATCCTGACAAACTGGTGTCGAAAGGTCTGCCAGAAGAAATGATGAAACTGGCCTCTCAGAAAACCCATGAAATCAAACAGGCGTATGAAACAATCCGCGAGAAAAGAGGTTTTTAATCTGACGCGCAGAATGCAGGACTAGGCCGATGGCGAGGAGAATCTACTTTGGTGATCTGCGTACGGTGGTGGTTGAACACATGCGAGAAATTAACCAGCGGGAGATCGAGCCTTACTCCATAGAATGGTTTCTGCTTAAATACCTGAAACGGATTAGCGTGTTAAGTAACGATCGCAATCGCTCCTACGAAGTCGAAGGTTCCATCCGCGCACTGATGCGCTTCTACGTGGATAACATCGACGAACGTTCCGATCTGGCGCGCCGTTGCGCACACATCCACAGTAAATATCGGGAGACACTGCTGGCGATACAAAGGGAGCGACACAGGAAAGATTGATGTTTGGCTTATATGTGTGGCGATCCAGAAAGGAGAGGCAATAGCGGCACCGATAGTTTCGCATAAGAAAACAATAAGTTAAATAAAGCGCATCTTGTCTCTCAGCAGGATACAATCTACTATTCTCTCCATCGCGGTTTGCAGCATTGCAAGCACGCAACAAAAATATAAAAAAATACCTGGAGAAGAGACATGAGAACTGCTAACTGGATTTATACCCTTACTTTATTGACCAGTCTGATCAGTGCACCGGCGATGGCGACTGACGCGGATACCGCCATCAAGGCAAGTAATCTGAGTTTTGAATATGCCATCAATACCGGTAATGCAGACGCACTAAGTGGTCTGTACACCGCAGATGCCGTGTTATTGCCACCTACCGATGAAACCCTGGCAAAGCCTGCGGCCATTCGCCAGTTCTGGCAGAAAGCGATGGAAGATGGAATGCGTAATGTGAAGCTGGCTAACTTTGATCTTCGTATCGAAGGAGACACCGCTTATCAGGCCGCTATCTGGTCTGCTGAAACGATCGCTTCAAACGGTGAAACCCTGCTTATTGGTGGGAATATGCTGAATATTTTTAGCCGTCAGGCAGATGGAAGCTGGAAACCTCGCATGCAGAGCTGGAATTAAAACTTAAAGTCAGCGCTATATACTGAAAAAAAACCGGGGCTTGCCCCGGTTTTTTTGATCTACGCCTTGAACCAACCCTTAGTTCGTTTGCAGAAACCCACCAGCGCCAGCATCAGGGGTACTTCTATAAGTACCCCGACAACAGTGGCCAGTGCCGCACCCGATGAGAGCCCGAACAACATGACAGCGGTGGCAATCGCGACTTCAAAGTGATTAGAGGCACCAATCATGGCAGTGGGGGCAGCGTTCTCATAAGACAAACCCATTTTCTGTGCAGCAAAATAGGTGATAGCGAATATAAAGATGGTTTGAATGAACAGGGGAATAGCAATCCATAAAATACTTAACGGGTTATTAAGGATGACTTCTCCCTTAAATGAGAACAGCAGAACCAGTGTTAGCAACAGGGCGCAGATAGTGATCGGGGTGAGTACATGAAGAAATTTCTCCCGGAACCATTGTTCACCCTTGTGCGCGATAATCAGACGACGGGATAGATAACCGGTCACCAGTGGTAACGCGACATAGACGCCAATGGAAAGCAGCAAGGCCTGCCAGGGCACGGGCAGCTGGCCGACACCGAGCAGGAAGCCGCCAATGGGGCCAAACAGAAGTAGCATGACCAGTGAGTTAATTGCCACCATGACCAGAGTATGGCCGTCATTACCACGTGCCAGATAGCCCCAGACCAGAACCATGGCGGTGCAGGGGGCGACGCCGAGCAGAATACAACCGGCCAGGTAACTGCGCCACAGGGGTACGGCAAGCATTTTGATACCGTCCTGTAGTACCACGGTGCCAGACCCGTATTCGGCACCGACCGGTAGATCCACACCAACGGGTAATTTCACCACATCGAGCATATTCGCACCGATCAAGTCCTGAAATACAACGCCGAGAAAGAACCAGGCGATGAGAGTCATGCTGAAAGGTTTGATGGCCCAGTTTACGAACAGGGTTAGACCAACAGGTTTGATGCTTTTACCGGCCGCCAGCACTGCACCGAAATCAATCTTGACCATGATTGGGTACATCATAAAGAACAGGCAAATGGCTATGGGGATAGAAATAACCGGCGCACCATTAACCTCAATACTCATACGATCAAGCGCCTGTGCCATGCCAGGTGCGAATTGACCAAGCAGGATACCGAGCACAATACAAAGCGCGACCCAGACGGTCAGATAGCGCTCGAAGAAACCAATATCGTGCGCCTGTGCGGTGGGGATAAAATCTGGCGTTGGGTTGATTGTGTGGTTCATTAGTTCTCTCTACAGACTTTCTAATAAGTGTTGAACACGTTGTTTGATGTCGTCTCGCGTCGCGCGAAAGACATCCATGATCTGGTCTTCACTGCCGGTGGCTTTTGCCGGGTCTTCCAGAGGCCAGTGAATCCTGCGGACAGTGGATGGTGTGATCGGACAGTGTTGGTCTGCGTGGCCGCAAACAGTGACGAGTAGATCGGCGTTGTTAAGTATTTCGTCAGTAAGCTTTGTCGATGGCTGACCGGAAATGTCGACCCCGGCTTCCTTCATCACAGAGATTGCCCTTGGATTTTTACCGTGTGCAACGATACCCGCAGACGCAACACTGACGCTGCCCTGCCCCAGTTCACGCGCCCAGCCTTCGGCCATCTGGGAACGGCAGGCATTACCGGTGCATAAAAAAAGGATGTTCATGCGCAACAGCTCGCGCCCGGACGATTAGGCATGAGTTGCAGGGTGTTTAAATCTGACTGGTATAAAGCCTGTGTTGCCATATCAGAACAGCTGAAGAGCAAGACCTGATGACACCATTCAGGGAGTGCAGGGTTGATACGGTAGTAGATCCACTGCCCGGCACGCCTGTCCAGCACCAGGCCGGAGTCACGCATCAGGGCAAGATGGCGTGAAATCTTGGGCTGGACCAGATCCAGTGCGAAGCCAAGTTCACAGACGCAGAGTTCACCTTCCTGTTGTAAAAGGAATAAACAGCGCAGCCGAGTTGGATCAGACAGAGCCCGGAAAAATGTGAGGTGCTCAAGGTTCATACAGTGAATATATGCTAAAACGTATATATGTTAAAGCATATGTTAGTCCTGCATAACCTGTAAACAATTCAGATCAGTGAGAGTAGTGCAGAAACGAGCAGTTCGGCGTCATACCAGGGGGCGCTGCGTTTGGTGATCAGGGGTGTGTCGATCAACTGAATGCCGTATTGTTGCAGCAGCGCAGGGTCAAATGAACCCGGGTAATTACCGTTTTTAAGATCAACCAGCAGGAAATTCAACAGTTGATCATGTGTGCAATTCGCGGGGGCATTGTGGTGAAGTTGTTCAAGCAGAGCCTGAATTAATTGATCAGATTCTTTACCTATCTGTTCAGGGTCTACACAGAGGTTGGGAATATAAACTTTGGGGCAGTGGTTGTTGGCTATCGTCGTAGACACCTGATTGGGTAACAGATTGGCTAGCAAACTGGTATAAAAACTGCCGGGTGGATAAACGATTAGATCCGCAGCTGTAATAAGTCCCCTGCTCTTTTCGTGCAAGGTGGTGGTTACAGGGCTACACACATCGAGGTCCTTACTGAGGAATAGACGCTTTATCGGGGACTCGATAGGCGCGACTTCCTTACCGGTTAAGCGGTGTTGGCCGAGGAGTACCGTACCATCGTCAAGTTCAACGCCAAGGTGGAGATTCTCGTTAATCAGATTTCGTACCGTGCCACGCACACCGACAAGTTTGGAAAATAAAAAAACGATCGGGTCCATCTGACGATTGTTGTCCAGATAGCCGCCTGCGAGAATGAGATTGCCAATGCTCGCACCACGCAGGTCGAAATCAGATGGCATTTGTTGCAGAAATACAGTTAGTTGGTCGCAAATTAACTGGCGAACCGGATTGTTGATGTTAGAGATCAGATAATGTTGCCCGCTATTGATCTGTTCCAGTTCCTGCATTAGTTCAGAGTTTGTACTCGCCATTGGGAAGCGATACGTGAAGAGGCGTATCACTGCGGGATAGCCGGTAATACTCTCGTCAGCCAGGGCCATCAGGCGGGAGCGTAAGTCCCCTATAGCGGGCATTTCAAAGGCCTTGCGTAAAATCGCTGAACTACCACCCGAATCAAACGGAGTAACGAGATGTATAGAATTATGGGTGTAATTTTTTAACACGGAAGACAGCTGATTGAGTGCAGTGCCACCGCTGAAGAAAAGGATTCGTGGGCCAATTTCCGGGGCACGAAGATAGCGACTAATACGTAAAGTATCCGGAATTTTTACGCCACGGGTTAATTTGACTGGCTTCATGTTTCGGTAATATTGCTAGTGTATGCTGTGTTGTTTTTGCTAGTGCTATAGATTGACTAGCCGACTAAACGTCCAACTATACAGGCTCCGGGCTACATCGGCACAGGATATAGTTTCCTCAAGTGGGTAATTCCCGACAGACAATTATGCCGATTCATAAATTTACTGACCCAGATCATGATTAATGTGGATTAGTAGCGCAATATTAATACAAGGGAGTTAGTTATATGTCTGTTGGCTGCAAATCCTACAGAGGGGGCGATCCGTTTTGAGTTTAAAACACGCAATTTTAACCGCACCTGGTGACCGGTTTTTTGATGAGATTCGCCAACAATTGTTGGCTAGGCTGCCGCTGGAAGAACAGCGCACACGAAATCTTAAACGTATCTGGTATGACACCTTTGACAGTCGCTTACGAAAAAATGGACTGATCATTGAGCAGATAGAACATGGTCAGGAACGTTGGTTGCTTTTGCGCACGCTGGGTAGTGGACAGCTGCAATTTCAAATTCAGCTACAAAAAACAGTCAAGTTTTATGACGACCTGCCTGAAGGTGTTTTTCGCAACAAATTGCGTAGACTTATTAAATACCGTGCCTTGCTGCCGGTATCTAGCACCGATGCCCATAATGTCGAAATGATAATGTCAGACGTTGAAGGCAAGGCAATCGTCAGGCTTGATATAGAAAACGTGGAAAATGGACAGCAGGCGCGGCGTGCCAGTCGTACCTATGCGTGGCTACGCGCAGTCAGAGGACATGATAAGGATGCCAGAAAGCTCGCAACATACCTGACTAAGAAGCTGGGATTTAAGCCCTGCGATATAGACCCAGCATTGCTTGGACAGCCATCTAGCCAGTTCTTCCCACAGGACTATTCTGCAAAACTGAGTGTAAAACTAAAGCGAAAAGAAAAAGCCGATGTCGCGGTCGCAAGGGTATTGAATAAGCTCCTCCAACTAAAGCGTGTGAATGAGCCTGGCATGCTGAAAAAAGTTGATACCGAATTTCTGCATGATTACAGAATAGCAATACGTCAGTCTCGATCGCTGTTGGCACAATTATCAGAAGTCTACCCGGCGCAACAGGTGAAACGCTTGAAAAAAGAATTTGCCTGGCTGTCAGAACGTACCAGTGACTTGCGTGATTATGATGTGTTTTTGCTCAAGTTCGAGCGCTATGAGAAAGAGTTGCCGTGGGATATGCGAGAGCATCTGGAGCCACTACGCAGTTACCTGACAAAATCACAGAAACTCAAACAGCAACAGTTGAAAAGGACATTGGCCTCAGCACGATATCGCAGATTTATGGAGGTATGGGAAGGATTGTTGCAGGCACCGGAACAAACCAGGAAACGTGCTGCAAACAGTCAGAAACCCGTACTTGAGGTTGCTAATCAAGCGATGTGGAAGGTCTATCGAAAGATCATGAAACAGGGCCTGGTGATTACAAATGATTCACCGATCGATGAGTTGCATGATTTGCGTAAGACAGGAAAGAAATTACGCTATCTAATCGAATGCTTTGGTACACTCTATGAACAAAAGTATATCTCACAGGTGGCAGAGGAATTGACCGCACTGCAGGATGTACTGGGGAATCTCACCGATCTTGATGTGCAGAAAAACCTGCTGGCCAAATGGGCCGATGAAATGCAGCATGCTCATGTCGGGGGTGAACAAAGCCAGAATGCAATTCACACACTGGAGCATATACTTGCCAAACGTGAGGATAAGAAGAAACGGGAATTCGTTGACTGTTTCGCTGGTTTTGCGCGCGATGAGAATAGGAAACTTTTCAAAAAACTGTTTGGTAATAAGGCTGTTTAATGAAAATCTTTGCCACCTATAACATTAAGGGTGGGGTCGGAAAGACCTCGACAGCGGTAAACCTGTCATGGGTAAGTGCAGTGCGTGGTCAGCCAACGGTCTTATGGGATCTGGATCCCCAGGGCGCTGCGAGTTTCTATTATCGCGTTAAGGCTAAAATTAAAGGCGGCACAGAGGCACTGATTAATCAGAAGAAGGGTGCTCTGGAAAAAGTCATAAAAGGTACTGACTATCCCAATCTGGATATGATTCCGGCCGATTTTTCCTATCGGAATATGGATGTAATCCTCAGCGAAAGTAATAAACCAGAAAAACGGCTGCGTAAAATGTTGTCGCCGCTCAAGGGGCAGTATGACGTAGCGATGCTGGATTGTCCGCCTAGCGCATCACTGCTGTCAGAAAACGTTATCTTTGCATCTGATGTATTACTGGTGCCTTTAATTCCCACCCAATTGTCATTGCGAGCCTATCAGCAACTAAAAAGATTCTGTCGTGATAAACAACTGGATGATGTGGTTGTACTGCCATTTTTTTCCATGGTTGACCGGCGAAAAAGCCTGCATAGGGATATTGTTGAGCACTTCGGTGAAAAACACCCGGAGGTGCTGAAAACAGTCATTGGCTACGCCAGTGTGGTTGAACAAATGGGTATGCACCGTGCACCGGTCGGCAGTTTTGCACCGTCCAGCGTACCGGCCAGGTTATTTGAAGCTTTATGGGATGAGATCACCCTGAGGCTGTAATAAAGAGGAGATCGCCATGTTTGAAGTCGCCGAACTTGGACACAGGATCAGTAAGCAGGAATATAACAAGGAAGTGCCCGTCTTGCGGGCCGAATTGCTTAGCATTCAGCAGGAGATGAAAAACGCCGGCTTCCCGGTCATTATTCTTATTTCCGGTGTCGATGGTGGAGGTAAGGGAAGGGTCATCAATCTGCTCAATGAGTGGATGGATCCGCGTTACATTCGTACCTATGCGTTTGGCGCTGAAACAGAAGAAGAACGTGAACGCCCTTCCTACTGGCGTTACTGGATGGCACTACCACCGAAGGGGCACACGGGTATCTATGTCGGTTCCTGGTATAGCGATCCGATCGCAAAGCGTGTACGGGGGAAAATAGACAATGCCGATCTGGACGCTGAACTCATACACATCAAAAAACTCGAAAAGGAACTGGTCGACGATGGCGCACTGATTATAAAGTGCTGGCTGCATCTGAGTGAAGATGGCCAGAGAAAACGCCTCAAGTCACTGGAAAAGAATCCTGAGACACGCTGGCGTGTTACCCGTCAGGATAAGAAGCATCTAAAACTGTACGAGAAATTTTCTTCGATAGCAGAGCGTACCCTGCGAGAGACCAGTACCGGTGAAGCGCCATGGCTCATTGTAGAAGGTACCGATAATCGCTATAGCAGTCTGACAGTAGGTAAACACATACTGGGGCGGATCAGAAAACACCTGGAGCATACGCGATTATTAAATGAGCAACGTGCACAGATGAGTAATCTGCCAATGCCCGTGCGAGATGAAATGAGCGTACTGGGATCACTGGAACTCAGTCAGGCTCTGGAAAAGAAAACCTACAATCAGGAACTTGAAAAATACCAGGGCAAGTTGAACAAGCTGTCACGTGCGGCTTATGCAAGAAAAATATCGAGTCTACTGGTGTTTGAAGGCTGGGACGCCGGTGGCAAAGGTGGCGCAATCCGACGTCTGGTTCACGCCATGGATGCTCGACATTATCGCGTGATCCCGGTAGCCGCACCAACGGACGAGGAAAATGCACATCATTATCTATGGCGTTTCTGGCGACATATACCTCGTGGCGGCATGGTGACGATTTATGACCGCAGCTGGTATGGGCGAGTACTGGTAGAGCGCATCGAGGGTTTTGCCAGGGATGATGAATGGATGCGTGCCTACTCCGAGATCAATGATTTCGAGGAAGAACTGACCGATCACGGTATCGTACTGATGAAATACTGGTTGCATATCAGCCAGGAGGAACAGCTGGCCCGTTTTAAAGAGCGTGAAAAAATAGCCTACAAAAAGTACAAAATAACCGAAGAAGATTATCGCAACCGTGAGCGCTGGGACGATTATGAGACCTCGGTCAATGATATGGTCACACGAACCAGCACGGAATACGCGCCCTGGCATCTGGTCGAGTCAAATGATAAGCGGTTTGCCAGAGTGAAGGTTTTAAAGACCTATTGTGAGGCCCTGGAAAAACGTCTGGACAATGAAAAATAGACCGCTAACAACGGAAGACTAACTGGAAACGATGGAGGTCTGATCCGTACGCAGTGCCGCGACGCGGATGCTGTTGATCATCTGTACGTAAGCATCATACAGATTGCGAATTTCAGTCACATAGGCGACCGTCTGACTACAGCGGCAGATACTTAATTTGCCTATCGCGACTTCGACATTGCCGAACCAGCGATTCGGGTCCAGGCCCATTTCGGTGGCCAGCTTTCTGGCGCGTTGTACGCGTGCCAGTCCCGCATTGTAGGCCGCCAGACTAAACCAGGTACGATCTTCGATAGTCAGACCATCTTCAAAACGTTGGCGTAACCAGTCCATATATTGCACGCCGGCGTGAATCCCGTGTTCCGGTTGCTTTACATCGCTAAAGCCCATTTCATTGGCGGTCGCAGGCAGCACCTGCATCAGGCCTTCGGCACCCATGTGTGAGACCACATCGGGATTGAAACGACTCTCGGTGTACATCTGCGCAACGATCAGACGCCAGTCAAAATTGTAACGCGCGGCATATTCCTTGGCGAGCGTGTCGTAGGGTGAGAGTTTCTCGTTTTGAATGTGCTTCTCGGTACGGTTTTCGACCCGCTGGGCAAAATAACGACGGTAATTGATGTTATAAAATTCGCTGCGGTATTCCCGGCGGAGAAATGTGTTCACAGCCTTGTGTAATTCCGTATTGATGGACAGAGTGGTCCACTTTTGCAGCGCATCAGAAGCGAGAAATTCATCGGCTCTGGAATAATCAACGGACTGCACGAATTGATGCGTAGCAGGTAGGTCCAGCAGCATCGA
>JBFIID010000010.1:0-19694 GCA_041601415.1 Gammaproteobacteria bacterium | reverse complement strand
TCGGCCTGCCCCAGGTTGCTGATGGTTGCGGTAGCGTGCTGGATTTCGGCATCAAAGACCTTACCGGAGACTGCGTTAATCACCATGCCACGACCGGTGAACAGGACCTCGGCCTCTATCTCTTCGATACGTGGCCACTCATCGGCATAATCCAGTATGCCGTCTTCGACCAGTGCACGTACCTCGAAGCGACCACTGTGATCATCGAAAGGAAAGTGTGCCAGGTCGCCTCGCAAGATCATGCCTCCACCGACGATTGTCCCTCCCACCAGTGCGCTGCCAAGCCAGCTCGATGCCTTTTCCGGCATGATGCGCCAGGGCAGATACCGTCCGACGCTGGAAACGTTGCCGCGGGCAAATTCCGCCACCATATCAACATGAGGTATGCCTTCTCCCGTACTGAAGAGTTTGCCCGACAGGTTCGCATCCAGATCACTGCTGACAAGCTGTAGTCGCTCGGTGGAAATGTTCCAGCCTGAATCATCCAGTTGCCAGTCCACGCGACCCTTGATCTGATCCAGCCAGACGGCCTGCTTAAACACCTGTTGCAGATCAAGCTGGGCCGAACGTGTATCGAAATGCAGTGAACCTTTCTGTGGGAGGATTGTGAATTGTCCGTCCAGACCATTGAGTCCGGGGATCTCGTCTACAGCCGTGGTCTGCAGGTCGGTGAAATCTGAACTAAGACGGAATTTCGTCTCAACATCAGCCCCATTGTTAAAGCTGAACTGCAGATTCTGCAGATCACCGTGGGGAGCGGTCTGTTCTATGTGTTTCAGGGTTTGTGGGCTAAACAGATCGGCGCTGGAGAGGATCGGTAGCAGGTCTTCGAGCCTGAGAAAATCCAGTTCGGCAGTGACACTGAGGCCATCGTCCATATGTCGGGTGTGGATCTCAAAGCCGCTGTCTGGCCAGCTGCCATTCAGGGTATGCAGGCCCAGCCCCTGTCCAATTATGTCCCAGTCGTTCTGCTCATTGCGACTCGCCCTGATTTCGGCCTGGGCAGTGGTCACCGTTAGCGCATTCTGCGCACTGCCAAAATGCATGTCTTCCGCCGTAAAATCCACCGTCACGGATTGTAGTCGCGCATCTTTCCAGTCACTCCACAGCCTGAACCTTAATTCCCCATTGGTAGGTTTAATTTCCGGCAGTCGTGAATAGGCAAGTAGCTTATCGGCGTTCAGCCCGCTGGCTTCTACGAAGAGTTGTCCTGACCAGCCTCGGGTCAGCAGGTCTCCCTCGGCATCGAGAATGAAGACCACTGCGGTGCCCGTTTCTTCAGGTAGCAGCGCAGATCCCCTGAAGCGGTGTTGATTGCCGCGGTTCTGTAACTTCAGTGTTACCTGATCAAAGGTTAATGGGGCTCGATCCAGGGCCTGGTCGTTCCAGATTACTCTGGCCGATTGTATTGCCAGATCAGACTGATGCTCGAGCCAGTAGGCCAGGGCATTTTTTTCCAGGGCCGTGGTATTTTCTTCTTCGCTACTGACACCTTCTATGGTCACCGTACCATCGGGCTTTCGGATCAATGAGAGCTCTATACCGCTGAGTATCAGATGTCCTGGCACAAAACGTTTATTGTAGAGTGATGACAGGATGTTGAGACTGATGGTCAGTTTCTCAAAGCGGGTGATGATGCGGCCACCTTCACGATCCAGCAGCGTGATATTGGTCAGGCGTAGATTCGGGGTCCAGCCACTCCAGTCGGCCTCGATATGCTCAATATCAACCGGTTGTCCCAGTGATTCACTGACCCAGATCTGGATGTCTTCGCGATAATCGCCGATCCCGGGGAGCATGATCCGCGCCAGGCTGACCATCACTGCAAGGGAAACAGTGAATACCACCAGCGCCGACCAGAATTTCCTCAGCAGGTATGCAAGTATGGGTTGAGACATGATGATCGCTATTTAGTCAGACGCTCTTCAGAGCAACACCACGTCATATTGTTCCTGTGAATAACTGGTTTCAACCTGATATTTTATCGGTCGACCAATGAAGGTCTCGAGTTCGGCTACGCTGGGTGATTCGTCATCGAGCATAATATCGACTACTTCCTGAGAGGCAACCACCAGTAGCTGTTCGGTATCAAACTGGCGCGCTTCACGGATAATTTCACGCAGAATCTCATAACAGACAGTCTCCGCAGTCTTTATCGAGGCCCTGCCATTACAGGTTGGGCACGCTTCACAGAGAATATGTTCGAGGCTTTCGCGGGTGCGTTTGCGGGTCAACTGTAACAAACCCAGAGATCCAATCTCTCCCAATGTGGTTCTGGCATGGTCTTTTTCCAGGGCTTTCTCCAGGGCACGGGTCACATGCCGTTGATGTTCGAGATCCTGCATGTCGATGAAATCAACGATGATGATACCGCCGAGATTTCTCAGTCGGAGTTGCCTTGCCAATGCCTGAGCCGCTTCAAGATTGGTCTTGAATATCGTTTCTTCGAGGTTTCGATGTCCTACAAAACCACCGGTATTCACATCAATCGTGGTCATCGCCTCGGTCTGGTCGATGACGATGTGGCCACCAGACTTGAGTTCTATCTTGCGCTGCAGGGCCTTTTGTATCTCATCTTCAACGGAATAGAGATCGAGTATCGGACGCTCACCCGGGTAATGCTCAATACGAAGCTCCAGTTCCGGCATGAATCGGCGGGCGAAATCCAGCGCCTTCACACAGGTTTCCTTGGAGTCGATGCGAATTTTTTCGATTGTGGGGCCAACCAGATCACGCAGGGTACGCAGCACCAGAGGCAGATCTTCATACACCATCGTAAGGGGTGAGCTATCGGCGACACGCAGTTGTATCGATTCCCACAGTCGATTCAGATATTTGATGTCTTTAACAATATCCGCCTCGGTCACCGCTTCGGCGGCGGTGCGAATGATGAAACCATGCGGGTTAACCTGTTGGGGTGAGGATTCCGCATCGTTGGTTTTCAGCACATGCCGATCCATGATGGCCTGCAACCGTTCGCGCTCGGCCTCGTTTTCAATGCGCTGTGAAATACCGATATTGCTATTGTCAGGCATCATCACCAGATAGCGGGAGGGGATAGACAGGTGGGTGGTCAGTCTGGCGCCCTTGCTGCCCAGCGGATCCTTGGTGACCTGCACCAGTAATTTATCGCCTTCTCTGAGTATTTGCTCGATGGTGGGTGTTTCTCGATCCTCGCCATTGCTGGTGAAGGTCAGATCAGAGACATGGATAAAGGCTGTTCTCACCACCCCGATATCAACGAATGCAGCCTGCATGCCCGGCAGCACCCGCGATACCTTTCCCAGATAGATATTCCCGACCAGACCGCGTTTACGCGAACGTTCGATGAGCATCTCCTGCAGCATACCGTTTTCAACAACGGCTACTCGGGTCTCCTGTGGGGTGACATTAATCAATATTTCTTCAGACATAGGATTACATTCAGGGCTAAGGCAATACTTTATATAATACCTCTGTTTCCCTTAGATCACAGTGACTTGGCATCATTATCTGATTTTTTTATAAATTCTTTCTCTTCATGCATTGCGCTTCAGACTCGTCGATTCACTGTAATCTCATGTGTACAATACAGCGCTTTTACCAACGGACATGGATAATCATGGCAGTCGTAGAGAATGTACTCGCAGTGGTTCTGGCGGTCGGAGACGGTCAGGAACTTCACCCGCTTACAGAGCATCGTACCAAGTCAGCGGTGCCGTTTGGCGGTAACTATCGGGTAATTGACTTCGTACTTACCAACAGTCTTCGCTCCGGGATTCGTAGAGTGCTGGTACTGAGTCAGTACAACTCCCATACCCTGCATCGACACATTCGTGATGGATGGTCTATCTATAACCCGGAGCTGGGGGAATATATCACCCCGGTTGCGCCCCAGATGCGCTCTGGCAGAACCGGCTATTCGGGTAATGCTGACGCGGTGTATCAGAACATTAACCTGATAGAGCGGGTCAATGCAGAGCATATTCTCCTGATCCCCGGGGATCACATCTACCGTATGGACTATGCGGCGATGGTGGACTTTCACAAGCGCACCAATGCTGATATGACCATCGCCTGCATCGAAGGCGATCATGACCCGGCTGAACGTAACAGCGGCATGGTCAGCACCGGCTCGAATGGCCGGATCACAGGTCTGGGTCGTACAGGTAATATGATCTCGATGAATATCATCCTGGCGCGTAAGGACTATCTGGTTCGCCTGATGAATGAGTCCGTCATCAATGGTTCCCTCGATGGTGAATTCATTGCCGATATGCTGCCATCCCGGGTGAATGTGGACACCATCATGTCCTACCCCTTCGGTTCTCAGGTGGGTCGAGTGACACCTGATAGATACTGGTGTGAGATGCAGAGCGTGGACGCCTACTTCGAGGCCAATATGGACCTGCTCAGGCTTGAGTCTCCGCTTGAAATGTATCAGGAAGACTGGCCGATCCGCAGTTATAGAGGCCAGATTCCACCTGCACGTACCACGCCCGGTATGAACGGCAATGAAGGAATCTTTGTTAACTCCATTGTGGCCGGTGGTACCGTCATCGCCGGTGGCGGGGTCAGCCATAGCATTCTGTTCCCGGATGTTCTGGTTGAAGAGGGTGCGATCGTGGAAAACGCCATCCTGCTACCGGGGGTTAAGGTGGGTGAAGGCGCGCAGCTTCGCAACTGTATTATTGATAAACACGTCAAAGTGCCGGCTGGCGAGCAGATCGGTTTCGATCAGGCAATGGATAGCGAACGCTTTACCCTCTCAGAGAAGGGCATTGTCGTGGTCCCGAATACCTACGAGTTTCCGAACTAGCGATGTGATGGATGACACTGGCTGCTGTGGCGGCTAGAGTTATCGTATGGATATCATCACAGAATTAAAGCGCTGCCTGCCTGCATCGGTCCTGATCACCGATGAAGAATCACGACGACCCTACGAATGCGATGGGCTTTCTGCCTATCGGAAAATCCCTGCTATTGTCGTACTGCCGGAGACCATAGAGCAGGTACAGCAGGTCATGCGCCTGTGTCATCAAACGGGGACGCCGCTGGTTGCACGCGGCGCGGGTACGGGTCTTTCGGGTGGCGCCTTACCTATGGAAGAGGGCGTGCTACTTAGCCTCGCACGCTTCAACCAGATCCTCTCAATCGATGCACAGAATCTTACTGCTACGGTACAGCCAGGGGTGAGAAATCTGGCGGTTTCCGAGGCCGTTAGTGATCTCGGCCTGTACTATGCCCCTGATCCCTCCTCACAGATTGCCTGCACCATCGGCGGTAATGTGGCGGAAAATTCAGGGGGTGTTCACTGTCTTAAATATGGGCTTACGGTACACAATATTCTGGCCGTTGAGATCGTTACTATTGAAGGCGAAAGGCTGACACTGGGTGGCCCTTCACTGGATACAGCAGGGCTGGATCTGCTGGCTTTGATTACCGGTTCCGAAGGCCTGCTGGGGGTGATTACCTCGGTGACCCTGAAACTACTACCCAAACCTACGCAGGTCAGGGTAATGATGGCCTCCTTCGATCAGGTGGAAGATGCGGGTAACGCGGTCGCCGCGATCATTTCTGATGGCATCGTACCCGCTGGTCTGGAGATGATGGATCGACTCGTGATCGGAGCGGCGGAAGACTTCATCAAGGCGGGTTACCCCTGTGACGTGGAGGCTATCCTGCTGTGTGAACTGGATGGCGACAGCGCGGAGGTCGACGATCAAATCACGCAGGTGGCTGCAATCCTTGAACAACACCACGGCAGGGATGTACGTGTGGCAGAGACCAGCGAGGAAAAACAACGCTTCTGGGCCGGGCGAAAGGCCGCATTTCCGGCGATAGGTCGCATCTCACCCGATTATTACTGCATGGACGGCACGATCCCGCGTAAACACCTCGCCTCCGTGTTGCAGAAAATTTCGGAATTGTCCGGGCACTATGGATTGCCCGTTGGTAATGTTTTCCACGCCGGTGACGGCAATCTGCACCCGCTGATCATGTTTGATGCGAACAAGGAGGGAGATCTGCATAAGGCCGAGCAACTGGGCGGCGATATCCTGCGTCTCTGTGTCGCCGTCGGCGGCACTATCACAGGTGAACATGGGGTTGGCATGGAGAAACTCGATCAGATGTGTGATCAGTTTAAAGCGCCGGAGCTGGAACAGTTCCATGCGGTAAAACGCGCCTTTGATCCGGCCGAGTTACTCAATCCGGGTAAGGCAGTGCCGACTCTGCATCGTTGCGCTGAACTGGGCGCCATGCACGTGCATAAGGGGCAACTCGCGTTTCCAGAGCTGGAACGTTTCTAGCGCGTATGGAAAGCTGGCAAACAAGTCTGTGCAAGCTACTGGACGGTCTGTCTGATCAACAACTGTTGCTGATTGGCTCCGACCCTGACACATTAAGTAGCATCGCTAGTGATCGAAAATATGACACCCTGTGTGTCAGTAATGAACAGGACTATCGTGAAGCCTTCCCGGACACCCGGCGCATAGCTTGTGCGGTTCTGATTGGGCTACTGGAGAACCTGCCCAGGCAGGATGGCCTGCACATTCTGGCGCAACTGCGTGATGTGCACGCACAACAATTGATTGTCGTCGTGCCGATTCAGGACAGTCAGTCGACAAGTCAATGGCGGCAAAGTGACTTCATTGGCATGGGTATGAAGCGGCATAGTCAGCATCTGGATCATGACCCGGAAATTCACATTTATACTTTTTCAATCCGTAACTACAAGGCCACCCCGGACTGGCTGAACAGCCAATATTGGGCAAACCCACAGTTGTTCGGCAAGTTTCGCTGGTAATTCACCACTTCGTCATCGTCCTGCAATATCACCTCGCTAAGCTGTTTGAATAAACCGAATGGGGCGCCCGTTTTAAGCGGGCGAGTCCGAATCAGTTTTTTCTTTTCTTTGCGAGGGATTCAACATGGACTGGATGCAGGAACTGTCGGTTCACTATCAGCACATGCGACGCCAGTATCCAAAGGATAAATTGCTACTCCTGTTTGATATTGATGGCACCATTCTCGATATGCGCTACATGATCCGCGATCTTTTACAGGCCTGGGATCGTACGCACAGAACGACGTATTTTAGCGCCCTGACGATTGGTCAGATCACAGTCAGTGAGAGGGATATTGCCCCTCTGGTCGATGATTTCTGTCCACCAGACATCCGCGAAGTGCTGCTCGAATGGTATCGGCAACACCGTTGGGATTTTATCGTAATGCAGGATTCACACCGCAGTTATGGTGGTGTGCTGGAACTGATTCGCTGGTTCCAGATGCAGGATAACACGGAGGTTGGACTGAATACTGCGCGTCCCGAGGCGCTGCGTCTGGACACACTGCATTCGCTGAATAACCTGGGACGTGAGTATCGAGTTCGATTTGACCCTCGTCTTTTATGCATGAGTACTAATCCTGATGAGATCAGTATTGAAGCGCAAAAACTGGCGGGCATTGAACAGTTTCGCCAGCAGGGCTACCGGGTCATTTGCGTGATCGATAATCAGCTGGAAAACATACATGCAATGGCGGGCAGCCGCGAACTGAGAGATCTGTTGTTATTGCATAGCTGTAAACTGTTTGAGAGGCGACGTCATAAAAGTAGCCATCAACCGGCAGCAATACCTCATTATGAACCAGAGAAATTAATCTGCAGGACACAGATGCCAGGACATGTGCAGATGGTCTGGAGTCATCTGGATGATGAGAAAAATCTGAATCAGTTTCTGAATTCCACGGTACATTGGGCAGCAATCAATATTTGTGATGACGGCCTGCTAAACCGCCAGTCCGAGAAACTGGCACAGAATTACAATGACCTTGAGCACTTGCTGGATCGCTTCCGTCTGAGTGGTCGAGGGGTTCGGTTGGGTATTGATGGTGATGAAACCCTGGTCACAGACGTATTAGGTGTTCTTGTCGGGAAGGGATATGTGGATACCGATCTGTGGTTCGAAGGCCGTATGGATGTGATGGGAGAAAAAGGCTTCAGGGCGATTGCGCGGGAGTATCCCGGCGCACTACTGCAATGTCCGATCGATTTTCTTGCCCCGCTGATTATCGCCAGTCCGACGAAGGCCGAGCATGTGCTGGATATGATGTCGGCCTGGGGCGTTAACCGTTGGTCGATTAGCTGGCAGACTGCAGGCAAGCGAGAGGTGCTGGATCAACTGGATGCCTGGGGCTTCGACGCAAACATAGAGGATGTTCCTGATATGTCCTCATTTCTCCATGCCGTGTTGTTATTGCCACGATCTATTACAACTGATTTTTGCTTTCCTGCCAGTCAGCCCGGAAGCCATTGGCGAGAGGTGCAAAATTTTCTCAGCAACACGCGAATCACCAGTCCTATGGTTAATTAGTCGCTGTTCCGATAGGAGGAAAAAACCGATCAAATGCTTTATGATCCGAGCTGATTAATAACAAAAACAGGTTGTGTTGTTTCATGGATAATGTTGATTATTCACTGCCCGAATATTTCATCAATCGCGAACTGAGTCTGCTCGAGTTTAACCGTCGGGTGCTGGACCAGGCGGTGGATCCCAAGATTCCATTGCTCGAAAGATTAAAGTTTCTCTGTATCGCCAGTACCAATCTCGATGAGTTCTACGAGATCCGTGTCTCGGGCCTTAAGCAACAGGTGGCTTACGGATCGGTGCAGCGCGGCCCTGATAACCTGAGCCCGGTGGAGCAGTTGAAACGAATCAGTGAGGTGGCACATGCACTGGTGCAGAATCAGTACCGGATCCTGACCGAGGAGTTAATCCCGCAACTGGCCGCACAGGATATTCGCTTTCTGAAACGCAGTGAATGGAACAGCAAACAGATCAACTGGATCAAACGTTTTTTTAATCGCGATCTGTTACCCGTGATCAGTCCCATCGGACTCGATCCGGCCCATCCGTTTCCCCGCATTCTCAACAAGAGCCTTAATTTTATTGTACCTCTGGAGGGTAAGGACGCGTTTGGTAGAAATTCAGGCATCGCCATCGTACAGGCGCCTCGAACCCTGCCGCGCGTAATACACCTGCCGAGCAGCTGTGCCGATGGCCCCTATGATTTTGTATTTCTGTCCTCGATTATTCATGAGTACGTTGGTGAATTGTTTCCCGGCATGAATGCCACGGGCTGTTACCAGTTTCGCGTTACACGTAACAGTGATTTGTTTGTTGATGATGAGGCGGTGGAAGATTTGCGCATGGCACTGGAAGGCGAGCTTACCTCACGCCGTTATGGTGACACGGTGCGACTTGAAGTCGCCGATGTCTGTCCCCCCGAGATGAGTAGTTTTCTGCTGCACCAGTTCAAACTGAATCAGGAGGACCTGTTTCAGGTCAATGGGCCGGTGAACCTGGGACGTCTGATGGCAATACCCGGCATGGTCGACCGCCCCGATCTGGAGTTCCCGGGTTTTACCCCGAAGGTGCCAGTACGTATTGAACGTAACTCCGACATGTTTGAGGTGATTCGCAAGGGCGATGTGTTGTTACATCATCCCTTCCATTCGTTTGTACCCGTGATCGACTACCTGCGCCAGGCGGCCATGGATGACAGCGTACTGGCAATCAAACAGACCCTGTACCGAACCGGACCGGACTCTGCAGTTGTGCAGGCACTGGTTGATGCGGCCAGAGCCGGTAAGGAAGTCACCGTGGTGATCGAATTACGCGCACGCTTCGATGAAGAGGCGAATATTGAACTGGCGAATAAACTGCAGGAGGCGGGCGCTCATGTCGTATACGGCGTCGTTGGTTATAAGACTCACGCCAAAATGATCCTGATCGTGCGACGTGAGGGGCGGCAGTTAAAACGCTATGTGCATCTGGGTACGGGTAATTACCATGCGCGCACCGCACGTCTGTATACCGACTATGGACTCCTGACCTCGGATGCGGATATCGGTGAAGACGTGCATAAGATATTCCAGCAGCTGACGGCACCGGGCAAGGCCAGCAAGCTGAAAAAAATCCTGCAATCCCCCTTCACCCTGCACAAGTCCATGATCGAATACATACATCGTGAGATTGAGTTCGCGAAGCAGGGGAAACCGGCGCGCATCATTGCCAAAATGAATGCCATTGTGGAAGAGGAAATTATCAAGACCCTGTATGAGGCCTCCGGTGCAGGTGTGAAAATTGATTTGATTGTGCGTGGTGTCTGTTGTCTCAGACCCGGCATCAAGGGGATTTCAGATAACATTACGGTGCGCTCCATCGTCGGTCGCTTCCTGGAGCATACGCGTATCTTCTATTTCCTGAACGGTGGCGATGAGCAACTCTATTGTTCCAGTGCAGACTGGATGGATCGAAATCTGTTCAGACGTATCGAGACCTGTTTTCCGATCGAGGACAAGGCCCTGCGTAACCGGGTGATCAAGGAATCCCTGATGAACTACCTGTCGGATAACACCCTGGCGTGGACGCTGCAGTCCGACGGAACCTACAAACGTTCCAGCCCGGGATCCCAGAAAGTCCGATCGAGCCAGATCAAATTACTCGAGACCCTGAGTTAGACACGTATCAGGCTAGGTCTGTTTCAGCTTCAGGTTGAAATCGGCGGCCTCAAGATAGGCCTTTTCCTGCAGTAGATCGGCATGGGTAAGCGGGTGCTCATCCAGCCAGTTTGCCGGGAAGAGTAGTTTTACGTTTTTATGATCGACTCTGAGCTCGGGTACATGTTCGGTGCTATCCAGACGACTTCGATTGAGCACTACCGCGAGTCGCAGCAGCACGCATAGTTTCATTGTGCTATTCAGGGTCTTCCTGGGCAGGCTTTTATCCGAGCCGAGAGTAAATTTACGCCGATGGCCTCGAATCAGGTGTGCGAGTATCTGCTGTTCGCCCTGTGAAAAACCGGCCAGATCCAGATGATGCATCATATAGGCACCATGCTTGTGATACTGGTTGTGTGAGATAGTCAGCCCAATTTCGTGTAGACGGGTAGCCCAGCCAAGTAACAACCGGTGGCTGTCATCCCCCAGTTTCCAGTCCTTCTGCGCCTGCGCCAGCAGTTGCACCGCAGTGCTACCAACGCGTTCCGCATGTTCCAGGTCGACGCTATAACGCGTTTGCAGGTTTTCGACCGTGCGTTCCCGGACATCCTCATCATGGATACGGCCCAGCATTTCATACAGCAGACCTTCGCGCAGCGCACCACTGGAACCACGCATGTGTTCTATCTCCAGGGCCTGGAAGGTGGCCGACAGGATGGCAACACCACCCGGAAAGACCGGCAGGCGCTGTTCGGCGACGCCGTCCAGTTCCAGCGCGTCGACATGACCACATTTGATCAGATGCCGGCGCAGTTTTTTCAGGGCAGCTGCAGTAATGCCGTCCTGACTCCAGCCCTGATTGATGACCACATCCCGGATCGCGAGGATAGTACCCGAGGCACCGATCGCGCTGTCCCAGCCAAGGCGTTTGTAGGGAACGGTGATGGTGGTGAGTTCCTGCAGGGCCGCGATTTCGGCACGTAACATGCTGGCCTCATCAATCTCTCCCTTTGGAAAGAAGCGTTTGCTCATGCTGACACAACCCATGTACAGGCTTTCCATCACCTCCGGTTTAAACTGCTGGCCCAGGATGTATTCGGTGCTACCGCCACCGATATCCATCACCAGTCTTCTCTCGGAGTTATCTTCCAGGCTGTGAGAGACCCCCAGGTAGATGAGACGTGCCTCTTCATGCCCGGCGATGATATCAATGGGAAAACCGACGGCTTCTTCGGCCAGCTCCAGAAATTTACGTCCATTGCGCGCCATGCGCAGGGTATTGGTGCCCACAACGCGTACGGAGTCTCGCGGAAAGCCACGCAGGCGTTCACCAAACCGGCTAAGGCAGGCAATGCCGCGTTCCATCACTTCCTCGGAAATATGTTTTTTGTGATCCAGGCCGTCTGCCAGGCGCACCATTTCCTTGAGTTTATCCAGCATCAATAACTGTCCATTCTCCTCACTCGCAACAATCATGTGGAAGCTGTTGGAGCCGAGGTCGATGGCAGCCAGGTGGCGGGTGGGTTCACTACTCATAAGTTGTCTAACTTAACTGTGGAATCGGCCTGTATTCTCGCATAGAAACATCTCCGGTATGACACCGGGGCAGTCTATATTCGAGTGTGCACGGTTTGCCCTGTGGATAAACATCTAACAGGTATATAAGTCTATCGAACGGTTTTTCAGGCCGAAGTACCGCCGACAGTCAGACCATCAATCTTCATACTGGGCTGACCGACACCGACAGGTACCGACTGGCCATTTTTGCCGCAGGTACCAACGCCTTTATCCAGAGCCATGTCATTGCCCAGCATCGAAACACGGGTCAGAACGTCCGGGCCATTCCCGATCAGGGTTGCACCCTTCACCGGGCGGGTTATTTTACCGTCCTCTATCAGATAGGCCTCACTGGTGGTGAAGACGAACTTCCCATTCGTAATATCGACCTGACCACCGCCGAAATTGCAGGCATAGAGTCCTTTTTTGACCGAGCCGATAATTTCCTGCGGATCATGTTGGCCGGCCAGCATATAGGTGTTGGTCATGCGCGGCATTGGACGATGTGCATAGGACTCCCGGCGGCCATTCCCGGTGGATGCTACCCCCATCAGGCGGGCATTATGTTTGTCCTGCATATAAGCGCGCAGGATGCCATTTTCGATCAGGGTGGTGGATTCTGTCTGGGTGCCCTCGTCATCGACTGTCAGTGAACCGCGCCGTTCTGGCAGGGTGCCATCGTCAACCACGGTGCACAGGGGGGAGGCCACACGTTCACCGATGCGCCCGGAAAAAGCCGAGGTACCCTTGCGATTGAAATCACCCTCCAGACCATGACCTATGGCCTCGTGCAGCAGGATACCCGGCCAGCCCGGGCCCAGCACTACGTCCATATTGCCCGCTGGTGCGGCATCGGCTTCCAGGTTCACCAGTGCCAGGCGCAGGGCCTCATCGGCCCAGTATTTATACCGATCTTCCTCCAGTAGCCAGCTGTAGTCTGTGCGTCCGCCACCGCCACTGGTGGCGGATTCCTTTCTGCCGTTCTGTTCGACAAACACGGTGATATTGAGTCGAATCAGGGGACGGACATCGGCACTGTAGGTGCCATCACTGGCGGCGACCAGAATCACACTTTGCTGACCGGTTAGTCCCACCATCACCTGTGTGACCCGAGGATCTCTGGCGCGTAGATAGCTGTCCAGTTCGTTGAGCAGCGCAACCTTGGCATGCGCATTCAGACTATCGATCGGATCGAGTGGCTGATAGAGACGTTGCGAGATTCTGTTCCGAAGTTGAGGAACATTACCATCCTGGCCGAGGGTCGCTATTGCCCGTGCGGTACTGGCGGCATCGGTCAGGGTTGGCAGCAGGATCTCATCGGTATAGGCAAAGCCGGTTTTTTCGCCACTGATGGCGCGTACCCCGACACCCTGTCTAATGGAGTGGCTACCTTCCTTGACGATACTGTCTTCCAGCGACCAGCCTTCCGCACGGGTTGATTCAAAATACAGATCGGCACTGTCGATGGTAGGCCCGAGGATCTTGCCCAACACGTTCTGCAAATCGTGTTCGCTGATATCACTATTAAGTAGAAACTGCTGTTGTGCGATTTCAAGGTTATTCATGTCTTTGTCAGTTCATTTTCATCGGGTCGATGCTCGAGGATAACATTATTTACTGTCTGTCATGGTCGTCCCTCAGGAGGCTTATAGCGCAGCAAGCTGCCTGAAACTAAACCGCCCCGGCAGGGCGAGGATCTGAGAATGCCATTGACAGAGTCGGGCTGCGCCGGTAATTTCCTCTAGTTTTGTGTTGCGAGGTTAGTGGAGAATTTGCCTCGTTTGTTCAACCCATCAAATCTAATGTGGTCAGGTATACATTGAAAGAAGAATTCACAAGAATTGAACGCTTGCCTCCCTATGTCTTTAGTGTCGTTAACGACCTGAAAATGGCCGCACGGCATCGGGGCGAGGATATTGTCGACTTTGGCATGGGCAATCCCGACCAGCCGACGCCCAAACATATTGTCGACAAGCTGGTCGAGGCCGCGCAACGACCCGACACCCACCGTTACTCCGTGTCCAAGGGCGTGCCACGTCTGCGTCGCGCAATCTGTAACTGGTATAAGGGGCGCTATGATGTGGATCTGGATCCCGATTCAGAAGCCATTGTCACTATCGGTTCCAAGGAAGGTCTGGCCCATCTGGCCCTGGCCGTGGTGGATCGAGGTGATGCAGTACTGGTACCTAACCCGGCCTATCCGATCCATCCCTATGGTTTCACCATCGCGGGTGCTGATTTACGTCATGTCGCAACCGGACCCGGGATCAACTTCTTTGAAGAACTGGAAAAGGCGATTCGTGAATGCTGGCCACGACCGAAGATGCTGGTGCTGAATTACCCGGGTAATCCGACCACGGAATGTGTGGAGCTGGAGTTTTTTGAAAGGGTGATTGCAATTGCCCGCGAAAATAACATCTGGGTGGTACAGGATCTGGCCTATGCGGATATCGTTTTCGATGGTTACAAGGCACCGTCGATTCTAGAGGTACCGGGAGCCAAGGATATCGCGGTGGAATTCTTCTCCATGTCCAAGAGCTATAACATGCCGGGCTGGCGCGTGGGTTTCATGGTCGGCAATCCAACCCTCGTTGGTGCGCTGGCGCGGATTAAATCCTATCTCGATTACGGCATGTTTACCCCCATCCAGGTGGCGGCGATTGCCGCGATGGAAGGCCCACAGGACTGCGTAACCGAGATTGTCGATATGTACCGTAGTCGACGTGATGTGCTGTGTGATGGTCTGAATGCGGCGGGCTGGGCGGTTGAAAAACCCAAAGCGACTATGTTTGTCTGGGCTCCAATACCTGAACAATATCAGCATATGGGCTCACTGGAGTTTTGCAAAAAACTGTTGGCCGAGGCCAAGGTAGCGGTTTCACCCGGCATCGGCTTTGGTGATTATGGCGATAAATATGTGCGCTTCGCGTTGATTGAAAATGAACACCGTACGCGTCAGGCCGTTCGTGGAATTCGTGAGATGCTGAAATCGGGTGACTGATTGCGCTGCCTGAGAACGGAGTGTGAATTCTCTTCCTTTTATTTCTAAGTAGTTTGGAGTCTGTGATTTTGGAACCAGTTAAGGTTGGCCTGTTAGGCCTTGGTACCGTGGGTGGCGGTACAGTTAATGTGTTGCGCAGGAACGCCAGTGAAATCAGCCGTCGTGCCGGTCGTGAGATCGAAGTGACGCATGCGGCCGCGCGCGATCTGAGTAAACCTCGCATCTGCAGCGACGATGGAATCAGTCTCACAGATGATCCCTTCAGTATTGTTAATAATCCTGATATCGAAATTGTTGCAGAGTTGATTGGTGGTACAGAGCTGGCGCGTGAACTGGTCTTACAGGCTATCGCCAATGGTAAGCATGTGGTCACCGCGAACAAGGCTTTGATTGCACTGCACGGCAATGAGATTTTCGCCGCTGCTCGTGATAAGGGTGTCACCGTGGCGTTTGAAGCCGCCGTGGCGGGTGGCATACCGATCATCAAGGCAATACGCGAAGGACTGGCAGGTAATCGCATCGAGTGGCTGGCCGGCATCATCAATGGCACAGGTAATTTCATTCTTACCGAGATGCGCGACAAGGGACGTGATTTCGATGACGTACTTAAAGAGGCGCAGGAACTGGGTTATGCAGAGGCCGATCCGAGTTTTGATGTAAATGGCACCGATGCGGCGCATAAGCTGACGATTCTGGCCTCTATCGCATTTGGTATTCCACTCCAGTTCGATCGGGTGTTCATGGAAGGCATTACCGAGATCACACGGGAAGATGTCGCCAACGCCGAAGTCCTGGGCTACCGCATCAAACATCTGGGTATCGCAAGACACACTAGCAAGGGTATTGAGTTGCGCGTGCATCCAACCCTGATCCCGGAACGACGTCTGATCGCCAATGTCGATGGTGTGATGAATGCAGTGCTGGTTAAGGCCGATGCGGTTGGCCCCACCCTGTATTATGGTCCGGGTGCCGGCGCTGAGCCGACCGCCTCTGCGGTGGTGGCCGATCTGGTTGACGTAGTGCGCGCCCTGACCACCGATCCGGAAAACCGTGTGCCGCATCTGGCCTTCCAGCCGGATGCACTGTCTGATCAACAGACCCTGCCGATCAGCGAGGTGGAGACATCCTATTATCTGCGTATGACTGCGGTCGACAAGCCGGGTGTGCTGGCCGATGTGACCCGCATCCTGGGAGAGGCGGGCATCAGTATTGAGGCCATCCAGCAGAAAGAACCCGTCGCTGAAGAGACAGGTGTGGCCGTGATCATCCTGACGCATAAAACCCGGGAAGGGCATATGGACGAGGCGATTGCCGCGATCGAAGCACTGGATACCATTGATGGTAAGGTAATGCGCATTCGTATGGAGACGCTGGGCTAGATTTGCAGCGCCTGACGCGCAATCAAATCCATTGATTAGAACTGAGTAATTCAAGGTGAAAGCATGACTTTTCGTACCCGTTATACCGGACTCATTGAGCGTTATCGTGATCGTCTGCCAGTGCATGATGATACCCGTATCATCAGCCTCGGCGAGGGTGATACACCGCTCATTCGTCTGCACAACCTGCCAGATAAAATCGGCAGGGAAGTGGAAATCTATGTCAAATATGAAGGTCTGAACCCGACCGGTTCATTCAAGGATCGCGGCATGACCATGGCTGTGACCAAGGCCGTTGAGGAGGGTACGCAGGCGGTCATCTGTGCCTCTACCGGTAATACCTCGGCATCGGCTGCGGCCTATGCCGCACGCGCAGGGATTAAGTCTTTTGTGTTGATTCCGGAGGGTAAGATCGCGCTGGGTAAACTGGCACAGGCGATGATCGAAGGTGCCGTCGTGCTGCAGATCAAGGGCAATTTCGATGATGGTATGCAGCTGGTTAAGGATATTGCCGGACGGGCGCCGGTCTCTATCGTTAACTCGATCAATCCCTATCGTTTGCAGGGGCAGAAGACCGCTGCGTTTGAAATTATCGAAGAATTGCAAAGAGCGCCCGATTATCACTGTATCCCGGTCGGTAACGCGGGCAATATCTCCGCTTACTGGATGGGTTATACCGAATACTTTGACGATGGCATCGTGAATAAAAAGCCGGTGATGTGTGGATATCAGGCCAGTGGTGCTGCACCCTTCCTGCGCGGCAAAATGGTCGATAACCCAGAGACCGTTGCAACGGCGATTCGCATCGGTCATCCGCAGTCCTGGGACAAGGCCTGGAATGCCCATAATGAATCACATGGCTGGTTTGATGAATTCAGTGATGCAGAAATTCTCCTGACCCAGAAGCTACTGGCGGAAACCGAAGGTGTCTTCTGTGAGCCGGCCTCGGCGATATCCGTTGCTGGTGCAATCCGGGACATCAAGTCAGGCAAGATCCCCGAGGGCAGTACCGTGGTATGTACCCTCACCGGGCATGGACTCAAGGATCCCGATACCGCGATTGCACAGAGCAGCCGTGGAATCATCGAAATTGACGCGAAACTGGATCAGGTTGAAAAAGCCATTCTGGATAATCTTTAAAATGCCCTGCATCTCTGCCCCCCAGGTGGTGGGCAGTCGCGGACATCTGCATGTCTGAAGTCAGTCTTTTTCTCTCCGGTCTGAGCCGTTTTGGCGAGGGTAAGGCGCTGCTTGAGAGCCTCCTGTCGCGTGCAAGCTGTGAGCTGCGTAGCGCCCAGATCACCGAACAATGCTTGCTGGAACTGTTCGGTGTAGCACCCTTGGCGCCGGAAAGCATTCCTGTTGCCGCATTCACGCGTCTGGCCGATTTGCCGCAAGGCAGTACAGATACTTCCGGCTCATCGACTGTCTGGATGCGGGTAGAGCCGGTCCATCTTCGCGCGGATCTGAAACGTGTCTTTCTGTTCAACAGCAGTCATTTTACGCTTGATGCGGAAGAGGCCGAGGAACTGCGTGACACACTGGACGAGGTGTTCAGGGCGCGAGGCCTGAAGTTGCTTGGCAGTGCGCGGAGCGATCACTGGTACCTGGAGCTCGAAAAGCTGCCCGACATCAACACCCATACACTGTCTGAAGTGCGAGGCTGTGACGTGCTGGAGTTCCTGCCCAGTGGCGAGGAGTCCCGCTGGTGGCGGACGCTGCATAATGAAGTACAGATGACCCTGCATGAAAGCCCGCTTAATCAACGCCGTGAACGTGTCGGGGAAATGCCGATTAATGCCGTCTGGTTCTGGGGACAGGGCAGTCTGCCCGCATTGCCGGAGCGTCGCTGGGATCGGGTCTGCGCGCGGGACAGCCTGTCGCAGGGGCTGGCCCTGCACAGTCGGGCAGATTATGTGAGTACTGCGGAAGGCATCGGACGCCTCGATGCCCTGCTTAAAGATGCGCAACGGCTGTTAATAGTGAACCCGGTGGCTACAGATCTGGAGGGACTGGAACAGGACTGGCTGTCTCCCTTACTCACGGCCCTGCGACGAGGACGGGTCAAACGCCTTAATATCATCTCTGAAGACGCTAAATTCAGTCTGACTCGCGCCTCTCTCGCCTGCATCTGGAGACGGCGCAAACCGCTTTCAACGCTGTTCGGGATTGACCAGTCCAGGGGCGGCTAAGCGCATGTCTGTTCGAATAGAACGCAGGCCAGTGCCTGAAGGACTGAGTCTGCCAGATAAACATTCGCCGGTATTACAACGTATCTATGCCAGCCGTGGGGTGAAACAGGCCACGGAGATCGATTATGGTCTGAAACATTTATTACCCTGGCAGGCCTTGCGCGGGATCGATGCCGCGACACAGTTGCTGGTCCGGGCCCTGCGCGAGAAAAAACGGATTTTGATTGTTGGCGACTATGATGCCGACGGTGCCACCAGCTGTGCCGTAGCGATTCGAGGGCTGCGGGCAATGGGGGCGAATGATGTGCAGTATCTGGTGCCTAGCCGTTTCGATTTTGGTTATGGGTTGAGCCCGGAGCTGGTTGACCTCGCGCGTGACTACCGACCCGACCTGCTGATCACTGTGGATAATGGTATCGCCAGTATTGAAGGTGTGGCCCGGGCTCGGTCATATGGTATGCAGGTCGTGATCACGGATCATCATCTGGCGCCGGAACAGTTGCCTGATGCCGATGCCATTGTGAATCCCAATCAACCGCAGGATCAATTTGCCAGCAAGCATCTGTGTGGTGTGGGTGTCATGTTTTACCTGCTGATGGCACTGCGTGCCAGCTTACGTGACAGCGGCTGGTTTACTGACAGGGCGGAACCGAATCTGGCGGAGTTGCTGGATCTGGTGGCGCTGGGCACGGTGGCAGACGTGGTGCCACTGGATAGAAACAATCGCATTCTGGTTGCGCAGGGGCTGGCCAGAATCCGTGCCGGTCAGTGTCAGCCGGGAATCCTCGCCCTGATCGAGGTGGCGAATAAATCCGCCACTCATCTTGCCGCCTCCGATCTGGGTTTTTTTCTGGGCCCGCGTTTAAATGCGGCAGGTCGACTGGAAGACATGTCTGTCGGTATCGAGTGTCTGCTCAGTGATGATGCGCAACACGCACGTACACTGGCGGCCGAACTGCACGCCCTGAATCAGCAACGCCGTGAAATCGAAGCCGAGATGCAGCAGCAGGCACTCGCTGTACTCGATCGGCTGGATCTGGAAGACCAGGATCTGCCCTATGGACTGTGTCTGCATCGCAGTG
>JBFIID010000009.1:0-20581 GCA_041601415.1 Gammaproteobacteria bacterium | reverse complement strand
TTTCAATCTGGATACATTACAGGAAGGTATTAAGGTTCATCACGATGCCGAGCCTGAAAAAATCAGCGCCACTGAACGGCTGTTTGAGAAGGGACTGATTAGTCAGAAAGACGGAGGCTACCTGACGGAGCTTGGCCGTCAAACAGCGGAACATGCACAGTCACTGTTGACCGTTTTACGTACCGGATAACTCAGCTACCGCAGTGCTCAGTGTTTACTAAACTGTTTGACGATATTACTGAGGTTGATTGTTTCCTGCTCGATAACCTGGCTTGATTTGCGGATCTGCTGTGTGCTCAATACCGTGCCATCAGACAATTCATTGATCCTCACCATATTACGGTTGATCTCCTCGGAAACCGCGCCCTGTTGATCCGCTGCCGTAGCGATCTGGGTGGTCATCTGGGTCACCATGTTCATCGCCTCGGTAATGGCACCAAGCGATTCACCGGCCTCAGATGCCGACTCAACACCATGGCCTGCGGCACTCTGACCACGCTTCATATTTTCCACCACCGTAATAGCAGATTGTTGTAATTGATCAATCATTGCCCTGATTTCGTGGGTCGAAGCCTGTGTCCGGCTCGCCAGCGTTCGCACTTCATCCGCAACGACCGCAAACCCCCGACCCTGTTCACCGGCTCTGGCCGCTTCAATGGCTGCATTCAATGCCAGAAGATTCGTTTGATCCGCGATACCCGTGATGACATCAACGATACTGCCGATCTGCTCACTGTCATGCGCCAGTTCGTTGATCGCCTGCATGGTCTGTTCTACCTGGGATGCCAGATCATTAATATGTCTGATGGTGTTTTCAACAATCGCCTGACCTTCATGAACCTGTTTATCTGCGGATTCCGTTGACTCTGCGGCGAAGGTCGTATTTTGTGCGATCTCATGTACCGTTGCGGTCATTTCATTCATCGCCGTTGCAACCTGCTCGACCTCCAGTTTCTGATGCTGCATATCCTGTTCGGTCTGCACCGACACAGAGGCCGATTTAACCACCGCTGCCTCTAACTGACCGGCGGCATCCGCGATCCGATAGATCACGGTTTCAAGCCTTGATTCCTGCATGCAGGACAGGAGTTGTAGTTGCCCCAGTTCATCCCCCCGCTGGGTATAAACCTGCTGTGCAATGGGATTATTAAACTTCTCTGCGGCCTCCGCTGCGGCCTTCTGCCAGGGTCTTGCGATCCATTGTGAAAGACCGATGGCCAGCCCCTGAGCCACCAGTGCAGCAACAAACATTGGCCAGCTGACGAAGGGTGTTGCTAGCGCGGCGAGGAGAAAGAAACTCCAGAGAACCAGACTGCTGGCTAACAGGATCTTGCCGAAGAGTTTGGGCCGCCAGGATAGAACCCGCTGCAGTAAACCACCCTTGTTCTTCCAGACAGCGGCATACAGGCGTTCCGCTGAAGCCACCTGCTGACGACTCGGTTTCAGCCGCACAGACTGATAACCGATGATTTTACCGCTCTCAAAAACCGGTGTGACGAATGCATTTACCCAGTAGAAGTCACCGTTTTTACAACGATTTTTAACTATCCCCATCCAGGACTTACCGGTCTTTATGGTCTCCCACAGATCGGCAAAGGCCACCGGCGGCATGTCGGGGTGGCGTACGATGTTATGACTCTTACCGATCAACTCCTCATTGGTGAAACCACTGATATCGAGAAAAGCCTGATTGGCATAGGTGGTACGACCCTTTAGATCAGTGGTCGACACAATGCGCTGCGTCTCACGATAATCGAATTCCTTATCGGTAATGGGCAGGTTTTTTTTCATACGAGGCAAACCTCCGCTGTCTGATACGGGTAAGAATCAAGAACATCACGGGCACTCCTATCTCCCGTTCACTAGAGTCTAAAGCGGCCCGGCGTCCCTGATCTTGAGAAAAATGGCTGAAAAAACCTGCCTAGGGTCAATTTTTGGCTTTTCGGAGACTGATGGAGTCTGTCCAGAACAGACCCGGATAGATCGTAATGATCAACTCGACACCCTCGACTGTGCGGAGAAAATAAATTTGCCCGTAGAATATCTCTGCCTCTGAACCGAGGATCTGGCTCCCCTCCAGGGTTGTCAGTGAGGCGCTCAGTGCCGCATTGGGAGCTTGCCAGTCAATGACAAAGTCTGCCGCATCTAGCTGCCCAGTGAGGAGCTGCTGAATGATCTGATTTGAACGATATTGTTCCCATTGCAGTGAGCCCATATAGGCGAAAACCAGCAACAACAGGAATGCCAGGCGCTGGACAATTAGTGAGCGCATACTAATCTCACCGCACCTGTTATTTTGCTTTTTCCAGCCTCACCAGTTTGCCACGACGCTCATCCGTTAGCAGATAAAGGCTGCCGTCCAGCCCCTGTTTCACGTCACGGATCCGGCCGATACGATCATCCAGCATGCGTTCTTCATGAACCACCTGATCGTCTTTAATCTCGAGTCGCACCAACTGGCCGAACTTGAGTGAACCTACAAACAGATTATTCTCCCAGGCGGGAAATTCTTTGCCGTTGTAGAACGTCATCCCGGACGGTGCAATCGAGGGTATCCAATAGTGAATCGGTTGTTGCATGCCTTCTTTCGCCGTGCCTTCACCGATTTTTGTGCCGAGCACATAGTTCACCCCATAGGTGATTTCCGGCCAGCCGTAGTTAAGACCTGCACGCATGATATTGATCTCGTCACCACCCTGCGGACCATGTTCATGCGCCCAGACTTCCCGTGTCAGGGGGTTCATAGCGAGGCCCTGCATATTACGATTGCCAAGGGTAAAGATCTCCGGCCCGGCCTGCGGGTTATCAGTAAAGGGGTTGTCAGACGGCACTGTACCGTCTTCGTTGATCCGAATCAGTGAGCCCGCATGGTCGGAAAGATCCTGGGCCCGATCTTTGTCACCACGATCGCCAAGGCTGATGAAGAGGTGTCCTGCGCCATCAAAAACCAGTCGGGAACCGAAGTGATGCCCGCCATAGGATTTAGGCAGTGCCTGGAATATGACCTTAACATCACGCAACTGCATACCATCCAGACGCCCACGCGCCACCTCGGTACCCAGACCACCACCTTTCTTGCCAACGTAACTGATATATACCAGCTGGTTTTTTTCAAAGTCCGGATGCAACACCACATCCAGCAGCCCACCCTGTCCCTTGGCCGTGATGTTAGGCAGACCCTGGATGGGCTTCTTGACGAGCTGGCCTGCATGGATACGACGTAATTCACCTCGTCGTTCGGTCACCAGAATATCGCCGTCCGGCAGAAAGGCCATACCCCAGGGGTTTTCCAGCTCATCGGTCACGATCTGTAAGCTGAAATCGTGTTTCTCGGAACTCACCAGCGACTCATCGGCGGCCTGTCCGGGCAGACTTATGAGCAGCAAGGCGGCGAACAGAAACTGTTGTAGCCTGCGAAAGTTTATAGTCTGGTGCATAAGGTTTATCCGTCCCTCTTTCATTGGTATCACTCGGTTAAAGGTCCATATTGCACACTTCCCGATACGCTGACCGTAAGCTTACTGGTGCCAGCCTCGACCGAAGGAGTGGCGACATCGGCACTGCGCGCCGACATCATCTGTGTACGCATCATCGGCGCATGCGATGCACCGGTATGGATCTGCAGATTCACAATACGATAAAGCTGTTCCGGCATATGCTGACTTACAATCTTTGCGCGTTGTTTGAACTGCTGCAGAGCCACATCGATCAACTCATTCTCATAGCGGGTCCGGGTCTCGCGAGTCGGCGAGAAGCGCATACTTCTGACCTGCAGACGCTCCTGTAATTCCCCCAGTATGGCGGTGAGTTCTGCAATACCGGTAGAGGTCAGTCGCAGTTCCTGTTGCGCTTTCCAGCCAATAACCCGACTGTCCTTATATTGCGGATGGGTGCTATAGCCCAGTGTGGCGGCTTCGATGTCTGCTTCCCGTTTGACCAGCCTGGTCGCCCACTGCATGTCCTTATTGACCTGATCCGCCAGCTGCGCCGCATCACGACCATGATGTTCTGCGGCCAGGATCACCGTCAGTTCATCATTCGGCACATCCTGTTCTGCCTGTGCCTGCAGATTAACAATATTGTACTGCGGACGATCCTCATGCGCGTCTGCGACGCCAGCGCATAACAGGCCTAAACATATTAAGGGCCATGCTTTCATCATACGGTCTCTCCTTGTGGATTGAAGGCTTACAGGGTCTGCCTGCTGTTCTGACAGGATAGCAGCTAAAAATAATTTTCTGTGCCTAACCCCTTTTTCAGTTTCCTGCGTTTCATATCTACGAGTAACAAATTTATTGTCCTATTTTAAAGGAGCGGACCGATGAAACTAAACACACTTATCAAGAGTTTACTGGTTGCCAGTCTGATCATGGCCGGAGGCTGTGGTCAGCAGGAGTTGAGCGAGCAGAACACCGTGGTGATTAAGCCCGGCAAAAACAATACCCCGCCTGTAGCGGCAGGCAAGACCGGTGATTCACCCGCTGATGCCGCTCTGGTGCTCCAGCCACATCCATCTGTTGAACCTGAAATTAAGCAAATCGCGAGCGAGGAGCGTCAACGGCAGTTCCCGGCACGGGCAGATGTCGATCGCTATCTTGAAACGGACGCGCTTGCAGCCTCTCCACCGGCGGCAATGAGTCACAGCTATTCTCGCCTCAAAAAAGAAAGTGGCGGTCGCGTCTTTAGTGCCATGCGTGATCTGCGTGCCCCGGCAGAGCCCGTGAATCGCGAGAACTATGCACACTTCGATGACAACCCGTTAAAACGTGTATCCGAAACCCCCGTCTCTACCTTCAGCATCGATGTAGACACCGGCGCCTACGCGAATCTGCGCCGCATGTTGAATGCAGGACATCTGCCCCCGGCAGATGCAGTACGGGCAGAAGAACTGCTGAACTATTTTGATTACGCCTATGCATTACCGGGTGACCGCAGCACGCCGTTCAGTGTTATGCGCGAGATAGCGCCCAGCCCCTGGAACCCGAACACACACCTTCTGCATATCGGCATTCAGGGCTACGACCTGTCTGCGGCAGAGATGCCTGCCGCCAATCTGGTGTTCCTGGTGGATGTCTCGGGTTCAATGAACTCTGCGAATAAACTCGGTTTACTGAAATCCTCACTGACCATGCTGACCCGGCAACTGGGTGCCTCTGATCGGGTATCCATTGTGGTCTATGCCGGCGCCTCTGGTGTGGTACTGGAACCGACCCCGGGTAATCAGACCGCCACCATTTCTGCCGCTCTTGAGCGCCTGAGTGCCGGTGGTTCTACCAACGGCGGTGCCGGTATTAAGCTTGCCTATGCGATGGCAGAGCAGGCGATGATCAAGAACGGCATCAACCGGGTCATTCTCGCCACCGACGGCGACTTCAATGTCGGCACGGTCAACCATCAACAGCTGATTAATCTGATCGAAGAAAAACGTAAGAGCGGTATTGCGCTGAGCACCCTGGGTTTTGGTCAGGGTAACTACAATGATCATCTGATGGAGCAACTGGCCGATACGGGTAATGGTAATTACGCCTATATCGATACCATTAATGAGGCGCAGAAGGTACTGGTGGAGGAAATGACATCGACCCTGATGACAATCGCCAAAGACGTGAAGATTCAGATCGAATTCAACCCGGCCGTGGTCGAGGAATATCGCCTGATTGGTTATGAAAATCGCCAGCTAAAGCGTGAGGATTTTAATAATGACAAGGTTGATGCCGGTGAAATCGGAGCCGGACATACGGTAACCGCCGTCTATGAAGTCAGCCTCAAAGGCAGTCACGGACAACGTATAGACGCGCTGCGATATCAGCCAGAAGCGCCCGCAGATAACAGTACTGAGGAACTGGCCTTCCTGCGCATTCGTTATAAACAGCCAGATGCCGACAGCAGCCGGTTACTCGAGTGGCCGATCCTGCGCTCAGAGATTAAACAGACCCTGGCAAACACCTCTGATGCCTTTCGTTTCTCGGCCGCAGTTGCTGCCTTTGCACAGCAACTGCGCGGCGGTAAATACACTGAACAGTTTGGCTATGAGGCGATCCGTGAACTGGCCAGTCAATCACGTGGCGCCGATCCGTTTGGCTATCGCGGCGAGTTTATCCGCCTGGTCAGCCTGGCCAACGCCCTGAGCACGAAGCGTCAACAAAGCCCGGTGCCTGAAGAACTGGCACAACAGGGCACCAGCAACAGATATTAGGAGAGCGAAATAGAGAGAAGGCTGCCAGACGTCGGTCTGGCAGCCTTGTTTGTGCCTGGCTATTCAGGGCTTCCAGTCGAGGAAGTTCGACAATAACTGCATGCCGGCATTCTGGCTCTTCTCCGGATGGAATTGCACCGCAAAGACATTATCGCGGGTCAGGGCACAGGCGAAATCCAGTGCGTAATGACACTGCGCAGCGACCATCGCGTCATCTTCCGGCTTCACGTAATAGCTATGCACGAAATAGAAACGTGTCCCGGCAGGAATGTCTTTCCACATCGGATGTTCAATACAGGGCGTGATCTGATTCCAGCCCATATGCGGAATCTTCAGACGTTCGCCGCTTGTGGCCTCCACCGGGTTTTTCGGAAAATGCAGCACCTTGCCGGGCAGGATACCCAGACCATCGGTACCGCCATCTTCCTCACTCCAGTCGAGCAGCGATTGCAGGCCGAGACACAGCCCCATAAACGGCACGCGGGTAATCGCCTGTTTCAGTGCCTGATCAAGACCAAGATCACGCATATGCTGCATGCAGTCACCGATCGCGCCCTGACCGGGGAAAACAATCCGATCCGCGCTAAGCACCTGATCCGGATCGCCACTCACAAGCACCTGATGACGTCCCTCTGAAACATGTTCGATCGCCTTGCTGACCGAACGTAGATTACTGACACCGTAATCTACGACCACAATTTTCTGCATTACAGCGCGCCCTTGGTGGAGGGCATGATGCCGGCCATGCGATCATCGGCTTCTACCGCCATACGCAGTGCACGGCCAAAGGCCTTGAACACCGTCTCGGCGATATGATGTGCGTTTCTGCCGCGAATGCTGTCTACGTGCAGGGTGATCAAGGCGTGATTCACGAAGCCCTGAAAGAACTCATTGAACAGATCCACATCGAACTCACCGATACGGGCACGCGGGAACTCCACCTCGAAGACCATTTCTGGTCGACCGGAACAGTCGATCACAACCCGTGACAGGGCCTCATCCAGCGGCACATAGGCATGTCCGTAGCGACGAATGCCGCGCTTGTCACCGAGCGCCTGCTTGAAGGCCTGACCCAGGGAGATACCCACATCTTCAACCGTATGATGTGCGTCAATCTCCAGATCACCGTTCGCGCTAATGTCCAGATCGATCATGCCGTGGCGTGCGATCTGATCCAGCATGTGTTCCAGAAACGGAATACCGATATCCAGTTTTGACTCGCCTGTGCCATCAAGATTGATGGATACAGAGATCTGGGTTTCTTTGGTCTCGCGCTTGATTGTGCCGGTACGACTGCTCATGAGGTTCTCGATTGGTTAAAAATCGGTGTAGGATACCCCGAACCGCATGATTGCTAAATAGTCAGGAAAGAGAATGGCCGAATCCCCCAACATCACCCCCGTTAAGGAATATTTACTCACACTGCAGGATACGATCTGCAAAGCCGTTGAAAAGGCCGATGGCAGGGCGCGCTTTTTAGAGGATGACTGGCAACGAGAGCAGGGTGGTGGTGGTCGCACCCGGGTGCTCACCGATGGCGATGCCTTTGAGCAGGCCGGGGTCAACTTCTCTCATGTCTACGGCAATCAGTTGCCCGCCGCAGCCACGGCACAACGCCCCGAACTGGCGGGACGCAATTTTCAGGCGGTCGGCGTATCGCTGGTGATCCATCCGCTCAACCCCTATGCCCCCACCTCGCATGCCAATGTGCGCTTCTTCATCGCCGAGAAAGAAGGCCATGAACCGGTCTGGTGGTTTGGCGGTGGCTATGACCTGACCCCCTATTACCCCTTCGAAGAAGACGTGAAGGCCTGGCATGAGAGCGCCCGTGCTGCCTGTCAGCCCTTCGGTGAGGATGTCTACCCGCGCTACAAAAAGTGGTGTGATGACTATTTCTATCTGAAACACCGTGATGAATGCCGTGGTGTTGGCGGGCTGTTCTTTGACGATTTGAATGAACCGGGCTTCGATCAGAGCTTTGCCTTTATGCGCAGTGTCGCAGACAGCTACTGCGGGGCGTTCCTGCCGATCATCAAACGCCGCAAGGACATGGAATACGGTGAGCGCCAGCGCGATTTCCAGCTCTACCGCCGCGGGCGTTATGTTGAATTTAATCTGGTCTTTGATCGCGGCACCCTGTTTGGCCTGCAATCCGGCGGACGCACCGAATCCATCCTCATGTCACTGCCACCACTGGTCAAATGGCGCTACAACTGGAAACCCGAGCCCAACAGTGAAGAACAGCGTATCTATGACTTTATCAAACCCCGGGAATGGCTAGAGGACTAAGTAGCAATGCAGGGTCGTCTGGCCGCAATCACCCTCTATCCGATCAAGTCACTGGATGGTGTCAGTGTCAGTCAGGCACGCATTACCCGTGGTGGCTCTTTACAGGGTGATCGAAGCTTCTGCCTGGTCGATGAAAACGGTCTGTATGTGAATGGCAAACGGCAGCGCGAGATTACCCACATTCGCGCCAGCTATGACCTCGAAGCCCAGCGCGTAAGCCTGGGTACCACCGAGGGTCGGTGTACGGATAGTTTTCAACTGGAACCCGACAACAGGGCAGTGGAGCAATGGTTCAGTGATTTCTTTCGCCGCCCGGTGCGCCTGCAGCAGGATCTTTCCCGGGGTTTTCCCGATGACGAAGAACGCCCCGGCCCGACCCTGATCAGCACTGCGACACTGGAGACGGTGCAGAGCTGGTTTCCCGACCTGAGCCTGGACGATCTACGTCGTCGTTTTCGCAGTAATCTTGAAGTCGGTCAGGTACCCGCTTTCTGGGAGGATCAACTTGGCAGCAAACCCGATAGCGGGGTTCCGTTCCGCATCGGTGAGTGTGAGATTATCGGCCTTAAACCCTGCCAGCGTTGCGCGGTACCCTGCCTCGATCCAGACACGGGAGAGGTCTATCCCGGTTTTCAGCGCAGCCTGCCCAAACAACGTGAGGCCAGTCTGCCAGAGTGGGCTAATCGCGCCTTTTTCACGCATTATTACTACCTCGCGTTGAATACGAAGATCCCCGCACAGAGCACCGGCAAACGGATAATGTGCGATGATCGGGTAGAACTCTGTCAGCCCTGAAAACCCTATTCCATAGAGAACGTCTTATGATCAGACATATCGTGATGTGGACCGTGAAACCCACACAACAGGCAAGCAGCGCCGAGAACGCCGCAAGCCTGAAACAGAAACTGGATAACCTGATCGGTGTGATACCCGACATTCTGATGCTGGAAACCGGCATCAATCAAATCGAAGACGCGGATGCGATGCACGTTGTGCTGAATAGCAGCTTCGAAAACTGGGAAGCACTCAAGCGCTACCAGCAACACCCGGCACACAAAAAGGTCGGGGAATTCGTCAAACAGGTACGCATTGATCGCAGGGTGGTGGATTTTGAAACAAGCTGATCCCCTTCGCCGGTGTATTGTCAGATTAAGCCTTCACTGTTAAATTCGCGCCCATCATTCTTCAAGTGGAAATAAGCATGAACAACGCCAGCGAAAAACTGATTCAGGATTACTATGCCGCATTTAATGCCGGGGACATGGACAGCTTTGCAGGTCTGGTCACCGATGATGTCATACATGATGTGAACCAGGGCCCCAGAGAAATCGGCAAACAGGCATTTGTCGACTTCATGCAACGCATGAATATCAACTATCGCGAGCAACTGGAAGACATCGTGGTGATGACCAATGCAGACGGCAGTCGCGCCGCCGCCGAGTTCATCGTGGTCGGTGAATATCTGAAAACTGACGAGGGTCTGCCTGAGGCGAACGGCCAGACCTACCGTCTACCCGCCGGTGCATTTTTCGAGATCCGCGACAATCAGGTGGCACGCATCACCAACTACTACAACCTGGGTGACTGGATCGATCAGGTCGATCCATAAGCAGTCGTCATGTCCGGGATTCTCACCACACTCACGGTACCAGAGAATGTAAAAGCACAAATCACGACAGAGAAGGGGAGCTATTTCCCTTCTCTGCCAATGATCTTTCCATTAGAAACCGCTCTACTTGAGAGTCAGTCTCATTAATGATTGTTAAATCCGCACTGCAGTACCACCATCTTTCTTTATCTTGCTTATTTATTAAAGTTCTACTCGACAGCGGTCGATGAAGTGAACCTAATACTGAAGAAATGAAGCTGTGACAATTTTCTTATCAATAACCCACTGATCGAAAAAGATGCACTATGGAAAATCAACTATGACCATAGAACACGTTTCCTGCGGCAAAACACAACACCTGCACCTGATCAAGTCGGCACAGGAGTGCAGCAAATGTGGTGGGGGAATACGGTGTCTCTCATTTGGCTTATGTGCAGAGTCTGCACATGACTTCAAGAACATCATCAGGGAACGCGGCACTATAGCTGCAGACGAACATCTCTACCGACAGGATGATCCGTTCCGATCAATTTATTCAATCCAGTCAGGCTCTATCAAGACAGAAACGGTAACTGCGGACGGACGCAATTCAGTCATGGGTTTCTACCTGCCCGGCGACCTCATAGGCCTTGATGCCATTGGAGGGAACAGCTACCTCAATGACGCCATTGCTATTGAGCCAACCTGGGTTTGCGAAATACCATACGAAGCCCTGTTAAAGCTCTGTAGCAATGAGCCAGACCTGCAGAAAAAATTTTTTGCGCGACTGGGGAATAAAATTCATCACGATGAATACGACGGCAAGGTGATCCGCAACGAATCAGCCTGTCAACGAGTCATGTATTTCCTGCACCAACTCTACTGGCAACAGGCACACCAGGAAACCCGCACAGCCAGATTGCATATCCCGATGAATAAACAGGACATTGCCAGTTACCTGGGGCTCACGCCAGAATCCTTTAGCCGAACGCTGAAACAACTGGAAAAGCTTGATTACATTCAGAAGGAATCCCATAAATACCTGTTATTACTCAAGGAGCCGGATTCAGAAAACCTCGAGAAGGCTCCACTCCTGAATTTTAAATAGCGTTCCTACCTGGATTGTCAGCAGGTAGCCACAACACTTTTGCATCGTCATCAAGCTGGTGTCTGGCTGGTATCGGATATAGCAGACGTAAAAAGACACTCTGAGCAAGTGCCTTACCGGAAATACGTAAAACCCGCATGTATTGAAAAGTACATATTACCGTCACCCCTTAGAGGTTCGCACTCAAGAGTGTGAACCGGAATATTCTTGCAGAAATATATTCCAGAGATAAAAAAGCCCCGCATTGCGGGGCTTTTCATCTAGCTAAACCTTTCTACTAGAACTTGACCAGCAGGTCTGCCTGCAGAACTCTCTGGTCGGTGTTGGCCAGTTCGTCTTCGCTGCTATAGTAGTCCAGACCCAGCTGGATGTTTTTCCAGGCCTGGTATTTCAGCGCGACTTCGTGCGCCTTCACACCGGTCTGACCATTGTATCTGTCTGAGTCTGGCAGGAAGTCCAGCACCGCATCCTGTTCCAGGTCGGCATAGATGTATTTGGCCTGCCAGGTACCAGGTTCCTTGACCTTCTTGTCACCAAACTTGAAGCCCACCGCAAAACCGGTATCTTCCCGGCTGATGTCGGTGTTTTCTACATAGTCAAAGAAACCAGCCAGCATGTAACGGTTTGCGAAGGCCTTCGCCACACCCATTTCACCAGACAGTACCAGGTTATCGTAGGAACTGGTCAGCGCACCACCGACCAGGGTGTTTGATCCGGCGGAATGCTCGCCGAGGGCGCTTGATCCATCGACTTCTTCGAAACCGTAGTAGGAGATGGCCGCGGTACCGAAGACATTACCGGATGTAAACTTCTGGCCCAACTGGCCATACACCATGAAGGGGTCATCTTTCGAGCCACCGAATTCATCCAGAACCCAGACGCCGGCATTAACAAAGGCGTTGCCCATACCATTCTTGATATTGAAGTTGGTCGCCAGACCTTCCGGATTGATGTCGCCGTCCCAGATCAGATCAGTTGGTGCCCACAGGAATGCCTTGCGTTTGAACTTACCCGCAATCGCTGTAAATACGTCATTCGGTTTGAACTGCACGTAGGCGTAATCGATACGTGCATCTTTGGTTTCGAACTGGTCATCAAAGGTTTCGTTGGTAGAGCGAGGATCGGTACCACCACTGGCTATACCACCGCCTACCTGGAACATCTCATTGACCTCGCCGGTAATACCCAGGCGGTAGCGATAGCGACCACGGTCACGACTGACTCGACCATCTTCGGTCTGGTTCTGGTAGCGCAGACGCACATCTCCCGAGACCTTGACCTTGTCTGACCAGTTACCTGAACCAGTGCCTGCAGTGGCAACGGCCTCTTTACTGACGGCTTCGGCAACTTTTTTTGTCTCATGCGAACTTTTTTCTTCGTCGGCCTTCGCAGAGTTAACCAGGATGCCATAGGTTGCGGAGTCAATGGTGCCGTTATCGCGTAATGCCTTGAGCAGGTCCATCATGGTATCGTTGGCGGCAAACACGTTGCTGCTTGCGCCCGCAGCGCAGCTCAGCGCCGTGATGGCCAGGATTTTTTTAAATTTAGCGTTTTTCAATGTATAAGCTCCCGTTATTCGATGTCACTATTAAATGGATATTTAAACTTGTTGTGCGGCACACAATAAGCACGAAACGTGACTCTTTCGTGAACGCCAGGTGACAGGTAGATTGCGCTTTGGTGACAGTAGTGAGTCAGGAATACTGGCCCTGATTACGGGCTGCGAATGGATGTCATACACCTGTCATATAAATGACTTTTAATGGGTAGCGATAACACTGGATCACTATAGATGACATGAACATAGACATACTCGTAGTCGATGATGAACCTGCCATTCGTCAGATGCTGGGCTTCGCGCTGGAAGGTGCGGGCTACACCTTCAGGGAAGCGGGCAACGCCGAAGAAACGTTTGTTGAAATAAACAACGCGACACCGGACCTGATCCTGCTGGACTGGATGATGCCCGGCATGTCGGGTGTTGATGTAGCCCGTAAGTTACGCCGGGATACGGAAACACGGCAGATACCCATCATCATGTTGACCGCACGTGGAGAGGAAGACGATAAGATTAAAGGGCTGGATTGTGGTGTCGATGATTATGTAACCAAACCTTTTTCAACGCGCGAATTAATGGCGCGAATCAAGGCCGTATTGAGACGTAGCGAAGACCCACTGGAACCAGCCACCCTGACTGTTGATACACTGCGCCTTGATACGGAATCACATCGTGTTCTGGTCGGCGAAAAAAACCTGGAGCTGAGTCCTACGGAATTTAAACTGTTACAGTTTTTCATCTCCCATCCAGAGCGCGTCTATAGCCGCGCACAACTGCTGGATCTGGTCTGGGGTGATAATGTTTATATAGAAGAAAGAACCGTCGATGTACATATCAGGCGTTTGCGCAAAATTCTCGCCCCCTATGATTATGACAAACTGATTCAGACAGTAAGAAGCGTAGGCTATCGTTTTTCTGTGCACGAATAAGTCTGCAGCCATGATGCCTTACATTATTCAGCAAACCCTCAGCGTTTTAACAGGCCAATAAGGCATGCGTGAAGATATTATCCGTGTGTTACTGGTGGGCTTCATCGCTGTTCTGGCCGGCATTATTTTCGGCCACACGCTCATCTGGCTCTGTCTGGGCCTGTTCTATCTTCTCTTTGTCATATATCGCGATCTGCATCAGTTTTTATTATGGATGAATAACCCAAAGGATGTTGAACCACCCGATGCAATAGGAGTTCTCGATCAACTCTATCGCGCCGCAGATGCACGACGGAAACGGAACAAGACGCGCAAAAAACAGCTTAGTCGTTATCTGAAACGCTTTAAGAAAGCAACGGCAGCACTGCCCGATGCGACTATCATTCTCGGTGATGAAAATGAGATTCAGTGGGGCAATAAACCTGCGCGCGAGATATTAGGCATTAAATGGCCGCAGGATGCCGGGCAACGAATCGACAACCTGATTCGTCACCCCGAACTGGGCCAGATTATTGGTAACGATATTAATCTGCAGCAGACGGTTGAGATCCCATCGCCCATCGATCCTGACATACAGCTCAGTATCCAGGTCGTACCCTACGGCAAGGCGCAGCGCCTGTTTATTGCCAGGGACATTACCGAGCTAACTCGCTCCAATCGCATGCGTAGCGATTTTGTTGCCAATGTGTCGCATGAATTACGTACACCTTTGACTATCATTGGCGGTTATCTGGAATCACTACTGGATAACACCGAAGACAGGCAACTGCACAAGCAACTCGGCACCATGCAACAACAGGCGCATCGCATGCAGGATATCGTCAGTGATCTTTTATTGTTGTCACGACTGGAACAACACGAGAAGCAACCCAGCTTCGAAACCGTCATTGTGTCCGAGATGCTGGGTAAAATTCACCGTGAGGCAATGCGTCTCAGCGGTGAAAAGGATCATGTTTTTTATCTCGAAGCGGAAGCCGATCTATTCCTGCATGGAAATCACTCCGAGTTATACAGCGCATTTTCTAATCTCGTTAGCAACGCGGTTAAATACACCCCCGCACGGGGTGTGATTCGTATCATCTGGTATAGCGATAAATACGGCGCACATATGCTGGTCAAGGATACCGGCCAGGGCATACCGGCAATTCATTTACCACGCCTGACGGAACGGTTTTATCGGGTTGATCGCGGCCGTGCGCGCAGCGAAGGTGGTACCGGTCTAGGGTTGGCGATTGTCAAACACGTACTTAATCGCCATGGTGCAGAACTGCACGTCGACAGTGTGATGGGGCAGGGCAGCAGTTTTCGCTGTGACTTCCCTGCCAGTTCAATTGTCCGACAGGCAGAATCAGACTCTATCAGTCAAAATAATTAGACGAATAAATTTTTCGCGTTAATCATCATCCTTTTTTGATAGCTCTTCTTCCACCTGTTCAAGACTGATGTGGCGCACATCTTTTCCTTCAACCAGATACACAATGTATTCACAGAGATTGGTGATGTGATCTCCGATACGTTCCAGTGCACGAATAGACCAGACGACCTCAAGCACACGACTTATATTACGCGGGTCTTCCATCATGTAGGTGATCAGCTGACGCATCGCTGCATCGTATTCGGCATCGACTTTTGCATCCAGTGCGGCAATTTCAATCGCGGCATCTGAGTCCATTCGAGCAAAGGCGTCCAGTGCATCATGCAACATACGCTGTACATGCTGGCCGATGGATTCAACACCTACGTAGTAGTTTCTGGGAATGCTGGAATCCATTAATGACAGGGTCATGCGGCCAATCTTTTCAACCTCATCACCGATACGCTCCAGGTCAGTAATGGTTTTGGTTACCGCGATCACCAGTCGCAGATCACCTGCCGCAGGTTGCCTGCGTGCCAGTATCTGCGTGCATTCTTCATCGATGCTGACCTCCATCGCATTCACGCGATAGTCTTCTGTCGCCACGCGATGTGCGAGTTCACGATCATTCTCGATCATGGCAGTGATGGCCTTGTCGAGATGGTCTTCAACGATCCCACCCATCTTGAGCACCATGGCCCGAATATCTTCCAGTTCCTGATCGAACTGTGCCGAAATATGTGAAGGTAATCCGCTTGCTCTCATGCCTGTATGTCCTGCTGTCTATGTGACAAAACTATTAAGTGAAGACGACCTAGCCGTAGCGGCCGGTGATGTAATCTTCCGTCTGTTTCTTTTTCGGGTTGGTAAAGATATCGCGGGTGTTACCAAACTCGATCAAATCACCCATGTACATAAAAGCTGTCTGGTCTGACACACGTGCCGCCTGCTGCATGTTATGGGTAACGATAACAATGGTGTAATCCGATTTAAGCTGAAAAATAAGTTCTTCAATCTTCAGGGTTGAAATGGGATCCAGTGCCGATGCGGGTTCATCAAGCAACAGCACCTCCGGTTCAATGGCAACTGCCCGCGCAATGACCAGACGCTGCTGTTGACCACCCGAGAGGCCCATTGCACTTTCGTTCAGGCGATCCTTTACCTCGTCCCATAGCGCCGCTGCCCTGAGTGAGCGCTCTACGACTTCATCAAGGGTTCTACGGCTCTTGATACCCTGCAGGCGCAGACCATAGGCGACATTTTCATAAATAGATTTAGGAAACGGATTGGGGCGCTGAAAGACCATGCCGATGTTGCGTCTCAGGTCGGCAACATTGACCGATTTATCATAGATATTTTTACCATGCATGGTAATACTGCCTTCAATCCGCACCGTGTCGATCAGGTCATTCATTCGATTGAAACAGCGCAGCAGGGTTGATTTACCACAACCGCTGGGACCGATAAAAGCGGTCACCTGCTTTTCCGGAATACTCATTGAGATGTCTTTCAGGGCCTGATCATTCGCATAGAACAGGTTCAGCTTTTCAACCCGGAGTGCCTCACGCACCTCTTCGGTTTGCGACAATTTATTATCACGCAAACCGGAAAAATTCAGGCTATGGCTCTGTTGCTTATCTGTCATGGCGGACTCGTTACTCAGGTCTTCCTCGGCAGGTTCAATATCCAGGCTCTGCTGAACATCTTCAGTATTACCGGCCTGCTGAGAATCAATGGGATGTAGCATTGTACTTCTCTCTTAATTGATTGCGAATTCGTATGGCTGTGATATTCAATGCAACGATGATCACAACCAGTAAAAGTGCGGTGGCATACACCAGTGGTCTGGCGGCTTCGACATTAGGACTCTGAAAACCGACATCGTAGATGTGAAATCCAAGGTGCATAAATTTTCGATCCAGATGCAAAAACGGGAAATTAGCATCAATGCCCAGCGAGGGAGCCAGTTTCACCACACCGACCATCATCAGTGGCGCCACTTCGCCAGCGGCACGAGCGACAGCGAGGATCAGGCCGGTCATCATTGCGGGTGTCGCCATCGGCAATACCGTTCGCCACAGGGTTTCAGCACGGGTCGCCCCCAGTGCCAGACTGCCCTCACGTATCGCGCTGGGAATGCGTGCCAGTCCTTCCTCTGTTGCCACAATCACCACTGGTACAGTAAGGATCGCCAGGGTCAGGGATGACCACAACAGGCCCGGCGTACCAAAGGTGGGCGCAGGTAGAGCCGCCGGATAGAACAGTTGGTCGATATTACTGCCAAGGAAGTAGACGAAGAAACCAAGACCGAATACCCCGTAAACCACCGACGGTACACCGGCCAGATTATTCACCGCGATACGGATGATTCGAATCATTGGCCCCTGTTTGGCATATTCACGCAGATAAACCGCCGCCACCACGCCAAACGGTGTCACAAATACCGTCATCAATAGCACCATCAACACGGTACCGAAGATAGCCGGGAAGATTCCCCCCTCGGTATTCGCCTCGCGGGGATCATCAAAGATGAACTCTCCCAGTTTGCTGATGTAGTGAGCGGATTTATGTAGAACGCCCATTTGATTCGGGCGATAGACACGTACGATCTTGGCCAGCGGAATGATGACTTCGGTGCCTTCTGCGGTGCGGGTCAACACGCTATCCCGATTAATCTGCTGATACAGGCCTGCCAGCTTCGCGTTGAGTAACTCGTACTCCGCATTAAATTGATCGCGCTGACGCTCAATTTCTGCAAATGCTTCTGGCCCTGTCACCCCCTCAAGCTCCAGCCCACGGCGCTTGAGTCGCAGGCGTTCCATAGCGTAGTTGATACTGCCTATTTCGTGCTTTTCGATCTCTTTAATCTGTTCCTCGATTTGATGCTTGCGTGTCAACCGCTGTTCCAATTCGTGCCAGCTCGCCTCACCTTCAACCACCGTCTTATCACCTTCCCTGAGGGCGAGAATCCTGCCATAAAAATTGCCCCATTCGTGACGTTCCATAGCGATGAGTTCTGACGGATGCTGCAGATCAGACAGGGATGGCACGATCACCCAACGAAAATCCAGCCCGTAGTGATCACGATTACCAATCTTCAGTAACTGCCGCTCGACCAGTTCACTGTCGCCCGGGATCCGATAGCCCAGTTTCACCAGTTGTTCACGTGGGGTTTGCTGGCTTTCAATTACCTCACCGATGATGCGAATCTGGCTACCATCGGTTTCGGTATAAGTCGCTTCCAGGAGATTACCTGGCCAGAACTGGCCCAGACCACGTACCGCGATCAGGGCCAGCAGACCCAGCACCATGATCAGACAGATACTCACCGCACCCGCATTCAACCACACCCAGGGCGTGCCGTTTTCGAACCAGTTTTTTGTCGATTTGATCATAGTCTTAGAGGGAGGCGTATTTACGACGCAGATGCTGACGCACCAGCTCTGCGAGGGTATTGAAAACGAAGGTCAGCATGAACAGCACCAGCGCAGCGAGGAACAGAATTCGGTAGTGACTACTGCCAACCTCGGACTCCGGCATCTCAACCGCAATATTCGCCGACAGGGCACGAAAACCCTGGAACATATTGAAGTCCATGATGGGTGTATTACCGGTTGCCATCAGCACGATCATGGTTTCACCCACGGCCCGGCCAAGGCCGATCATAATGCCCGAGAAGATACCCGGACTGGCGGTCAGGATTACCACCTTGATCATGGTCTGCCAGGGGGTCGCACCGAGCGCCAGTGATCCCTGAGTCAGGTGTTTTGGCACGCTGAAGATGGCATCTTCGCTGATGGAAAAGATGGTCGGAATGACCGCAAAGCCCATGGCGATACCCACTACCAGCGAGTTACGCTGATCGAAGGTATAACCGATACTGTTTAACCAGGCCGGCATGTCGCCATCAAACAACCATAACTCCACGGGTTGTGACAGACTCATGGCGATCCAGGTCGTCAGGCACACGATCGGGATCAATAACGCGGCCTCCCAGCCATCAGGGATAGACTGGCGTAATCGAACAGGCATCTGCTGCCAGCCGGCGGCAAACAACAGCATCATCAGTGGCAACATAATCAGGATGAGCAAAACGCCGGGGAGATGTTCTTCAATCAGGGGGGCAAGCCACAGTCCGGCAAGGAAGCCCAGGATCACGGTTGGCAGGGCCTCCATCACCTCAATCGTCGGTTTCACCATGCCACGCATTCTGGCCGACATAAAATAGGCCGTGTAAATCGCCCCCATGATGGAGAGCGGAATCGCAAACAACAGGGCATAGAAAGTTGCTTTCAGAGTACCAAAGGCCAGCGGGGTAAGGCTGAATTTGGGCTCAAAATCACTACTGGCAGACGAAGACTGCCAGATGTATTCCGGTTCCTGACGACTTTCATACCAGATCTCACCCCACAGGGATGACCAGGATACCTCCGGGTATTCGTTATCAATGCGCCATTGACTAAAGGTCTGTTCGCTATCAATGACCAGCAGTGCATTCGATCGAGGCGCCATTGTCACCTGCAGGGGTGCTTTATCGGCTACCCGCTCAAGCATCAGGGTATTGCCCGATGTGGTGTGATAAATACCGGCGATGCCCGTAGCATCGACAGCGGCAAATCCCTTGCGAGCCGGTTCTGCCGCAATATGCACGATGGCTGCGTTCTGACGCTTAAATTCGCGAACCTTTTCCAGGGTGTAATGGTTATTCTCATCCCGCAATGGAAACCACTGACTGATGCGCCCTGTGGCATCACCGACCAGCACGGAAATACCTCCGGCCAGAAAACTCATACTGGTGATTCCCTCCTGCGGGGAGGTCACGCTGACCTTGTCTATCAGTAAGGGCTTTTCCTTGTTACGAATATCAAAGTAGGCCAGATTGCCGTTCTGATCCGCGAGATAAAGCAGGTCCTGTTCGGCACTCATCAACAGATGGGTAATGCGATCGCCATTCACCGGGATAAGCTGCTCACTGCGTTCAATCGTTAGCTCATCACTCAGCATCGACTCTTCTATAGTGAAATTCACCAGTAACACCTGGTTATCCTCTCGCAATGCGGCGACGGTGGCCTGCTCTGTACTGGCCTGGGCATTAATCAACGACAGCGGGGCACCTGAGCTATCAATGGTCACCGGTTGCTCGCCAAGTGGATAGCTGATGGAGGGGGTGATGGCACGCCTGTCATTGGGGTAACTAATCCGGTAGTCGTGACTGAACAGAATGGCCTGACCATTACTCAGCCCTGTCGCCAGTGTGTTTTTGCCGGGAAACACTTTTGAAACCGCACTGATGTGTGTGTTTTCAGGAACGGCTAATGCAACGTCCGAGATCAGATGGCCATTGTCGGTGGCATAGAAAGTGACATGCCCGTCATCCGCCAGTCGCAGGCCAACTTCTGCGTATTCCTCCGTGGCCAGCAGGAGGGTCGTCGCCTGTGCATTGCCCGGTACCGAATAGGACGTCTGCCTGTGCATTTCAGGGGCCAGAAACATCGGCAGGACGACATAGAAAAGATATAAGAAAATCAGAAGGATAGCGATGATTACGCTAACCCCGCC
>JBFIID010000008.1:0-22870 GCA_041601415.1 Gammaproteobacteria bacterium | reverse complement strand
GTTTCGCTCATGATGGTTTCCTGTCTCGATAGATTAAACAGTCCACGGCGCAGGTGTATCCACCTTGATGCCGTATTTTTCGATGGCCTGTGCAACAACCGCCTTATCAATCTGCCCCTCTTCGGCCAGACTGTTCAGGGCCGCTACGGTGACCTGATAACGATCGACCTCGAAGAAGCTGCGGAGTTTTTCGCGGGTATCGGAACGACCGAAACCATCTGTACCTAAGACCGTGTAGGCGGCAGGTACATGAGGTCGTATCTGTTCGGCCAGCATGCGCACGTAATCTGTCGAAGCAACCACAGGCCCCTTTCGGCCCTGCAGTTTCCGGGTCACGTGTGACAGGCGTTTTTCTGCGCCGGGATGCAGTCGGTTCCAGCGTTCACATTCCTGACCATCTCGACCCAGCTCGGTAAAGCTCGGACAGGACCACAGGTCTGCCGCAACGTCCCAGTCAGTCTTGAGTAATTCTGCAGCGGCAACCACTTCCTGGAAGATGGTACCGGCGCCCAGCAACTGCACACGCAGTCCATCACCGGCCTCTGCTTCACTGAACAGATACATGCCTTTCAGAATGTCTTCCTCAGCGCCTTCCGGCATTGCAGGGTTGACGTAGTTTTCATTCATCACGGTGATGTAATAGAACACATCTTCCTGCTCGGCATACATGCGACGCAGACCATCATGAATGATCACCGCCAGTTCATAACCGTAAGTCGGATCATAGGAAATACAGTTCGGTACAGCCGCTGACCAGATATGGCTGTGGCCGTCCTCATGCTGCAGACCTTCACCATTCAGGGTCGTACGTCCTGCAGTACCACCCAGAATAAAGCCACGCGAACGTTGATCGGCCGCTGCCCAGATCAGATCACCAATACGCTGGAAACCGAACATGGAGTACAGAATAAAGAACGGGATCATCGGTACATTGTGGGTTGAGTAGGAGGTACCCGCTGCGATCCAGTCGCACATGGCACCGGCTTCGTTAATGCCCTCCTGAAGAACCTGTCCGTGCTTGTCTTCCTTGTAGAACATCAGCTGGTCGGCATCCTGTGGGGTATATAACTGTCCCACCTGTGACCAGATACCCAACTGTCTAAACATGCCTTCCATACCGAAGGTACGGGACTCATCCGGCACTATCGGAACGACGCGTCGCTTAATATTCTTGTCCTTGGTAAGGATGTTAAGAATACGCACAAAGGCCATGGTGGTAGAAATCTCGCGACCTTCACCAGAACCCTGTAGCAATGCATCGAAGGCCGACAGCGGTGGAATCTCCAGACTCTCGGATTTTTCACGGCGATTGGGTAAATAACCACCCAGTTCCTCACGCCGCTGACGCATATACTTTTGCTCTTCGGAATCTTCATCGAAGGTCATATACGGCAGTTCTTTCAGGGTCTCATCGTCAACCGGAATTTCGAACAGATCAGCAAAGCGTTTTAGCGCTTCGTGAGTCATCTTCTTCTGTTGATGGGAGGTATTCTGCGCTTCACCGGATTCACCCATGCCATAGCCCTTGACGGTCTTGGCCAGGATCACGGTCGGTTGTCCCTGATGATTGGTCGCCGCATGGAATGCCGCATAGATCTTCGCCGGGTCATGACCACCACGACTTAGTTCCCAGATATCCTTGTCTGACCAGTCAGCCACCATGGCCTTCAGTTCCGGTGAATTGAAGAAGTGTTCACGCACATAGGCGCCATCTTTGGCCTTGAAGGTCTGGAAATCACCATCGAGACAGGTCAGCATGCGCTGCTTGAGGATACCGTCGTTATCTCTGGCCAGCAGGGCATCCCAGCCATGCCCCCAGATCAGTTTGATCACGTTCCAGCCGGCTCCGCGGAAGACTGATTCCAGTTCCTGAATAATTTTGCCGTTGCCACGCACAGGCCCGTCCAGGCGTTGCAGATTACAGTTGATCACAAAGATCAGGTTATCCAGGTTTTCACGACCGGCCATGCCAATCGCGCCCATGCTTTCCGGCTCATCTGTTTCACCGTCGCCCAGAAATGCCCAGACCTTGCGGCCATCGGTTTTGGCGAATTCGCGATCCTGCAGGTACTTCATGAAGCGCGCCTGATAGATAGCCATGATCGGCCCGAGACCCATTGATACGGTCGGGAACTGCCAGAAGTCCGGCATTAACCAGGGATGAGGGTAGGAAGAGAGTCCACCACCATCAACCTCCTGCCGGAAGCTATCCATCTGCTCCTGATTCAAGCGCCCCAGCATAAAGGCACGGGCATAGACACCGGTGGCTGAGTGCCCCTGAACGAAGATCAGATCACCACCATGATCGGCGGTAGGGGCATGCCAGAAGTGATTGAAACCGACATCATAGAGGGTGGCGGCCGAGGCGAAACTGGCGATATGGCCACCCACATTACTGTCTTTATTGGCACGGCATACCATCACCATCGCATTCCAGCGTACAAAGGAACGAATGCGGTGCTCGATGGTGGTATTACCCGGGAATTTTGCCTGTTGAGAGATTGGAATGGTGTTCAGATAGGCCGTGGTGGCGCTGAACGGAATATCCGTTCCAACCGCCCTTGCCTTCTCGATCAGTCGCTCCAGAAGATAGTGCGCCCGCTCACTGCCTTCTGTCTGAAGCACTGCCTCCAGTGCCTCCAGCCACTCCTGTGTTTCCTGTGTATCTGTATCGCCCTCAGCCAGAATGGCTATGGCGGAATTTGGGTTCGAACTCATGACTCCTCCCTACCTACGGTTGTTTATGAGCTGCTGGATCACAGCAATGCTCATTGATAAAGGTGCTGGATCTCAGCACCACTAAAAATTCATTTAGGGCAGCGACAGCATACATTCTATTGCTGCTGTTGAGCTGTTACCTGTAACCGCTGATCAAACTGCCACAGACAACTTATCGTTCACCACACTACCTTAGCCTGATTTCGGCACTGACAATCCCGGATACCGAGGTGCACCAGGGATTAGAACCGTGCCTGATTATTGTTTCTGCTACTTTTTTGTTTAGCGCTGGGCCTGCACTACCGCCAGCGCGGTGATATTGATCAAACCCCGCACCGACACCGATCGCGACATGACATGCACCGGCTTTGCGGCACCCAGCAAGATGGGCCCCACCGTGACACCGCCCGTCGTCATCTTTAACAGGTTATAGGCGATATTGGCCGCATCAATATTTGGCATGACCAGAAGATTGGCCCGCCCTTTCAATTCCGAATTCGGATAGAAGTTATCCCGAACCTGCTGGGACAGGGCTGCGTGACCCTGCAATTCTCCCTCAACTTCGAGATCGGGGCAACGTTCCTTGAGCAGTATTTTGGCTTCGCGCATCTTGCGGGATGACTCGGTGTTGTGACTGCCAAAGGTGGAGTGTGATAACAAGGCCACCTTGGGTTTCACCCCAAAGGACAGAACCTCCTGGGCCGCCAGATGCGCCGTCTCGGCGATCTCATAAGCGTCCGGATTCGGTGTCACATTGGTATCAGTGATGAAATAGGTGCCGTTCGGCATAATGATCGTCGCCAGGGTAGATAATTCATGCACCCCTTCGCGCTTGCCAATCAGTTCACTGACGTGCAGGAAGTGATGTCTGAAGCGACCTACAGAGCCACAGATCATTGCATCCGCGTCACCCCGTCTGAGCATCAGCGCGGCTACCGCGGTGGTTTGTCCACGCACGATGGCATCGGCCTCTGCGGGTGATACTCCGTTACGACGCATCAGACAGAAATACTCATCGGAGGCCTGGCACAACATTTCCTCGCTTTGTGAATCGACAATTTCAAAGTCCACACCCGCCTTAATCTTTAACGCCAGACTGTTGAGTTTGTTCTCAATCACCTCGGGTCGACCGATCAGAATCGGTTTTGCCAGACCTTCATTAACGACCTGTTGCACCGTCTGCAATACCCGATCGTCCTCACCTTCCGCATAAATCACGCGTTGTGGGTTCTGTGCTGCCTGTTCAAATATCGGCTTCATGAGATTGCCCGAGCGGAACACAAAACTATTCAGCTTCTTGCGGTAGGCCTTCATGTCTTCGATCGGTCTCAACGCCACTCCACTCGCCATCGCGGCCGCCGCCACTGCGGACGAGACCTCCACGATCAGGCGCGGGTCAAAGGGCTTGGGAATGACATAGTCCGGGCCAAATTTTAGAGACTCACCACCATAGGCATTTTTTACAATATCTGAAGGTTCGGCCATGGTCAGATCGGACAATGCGCGAACACAGGCATGCTTCATTTCTTCATTGATGGTGGTTGCAGCAACATCCAGCGCCCCACGAAAAATGAAGGGAAAACACAGGACATTATTCACCTGATTGGGATAGTCCGATCTACCGGTGCAGATGATGGCATCACTGCGCACCTCTCGAACCTCTTCCGGCAGAATTTCGGGTGTTGGATTGGCCAGTGCCATGATGATCGGTTTGTCGGCCATATCCTTGACCATGGACTGGGTCAACGCGCCGGGCGCTGACAGGCCGAGAAAGATATCGGCACCTTTAATCGCGTCACTCAGGGTTCGATCATCAGTCTCGATGGCATAGCGCGCCTTGTACTCATCCATATCAGATTCATCACGTTCAGTATGAATCACACCACTGCGATCACAGACAATGACATTTTCTTTCTTTAAACCGAGACTGACGATCAGATCCAGACATGCCAGGGCTGCAGCACCGGCCCCCGAGGCCACCAGTTTCACGTCACCGATGTCTTTACCGACCACGCGCAGGCCACTCAGGATCGCCGAGCAGCTGACAATTGCTGTACCGTGTTGATCGTCGTGGAAGACCGGTATTTTCATCCGTTTGCGCAACGCCTTTTCAATTTCGAAGCACTCGGGCGCCTTAATATCTTCCAGGTTGATACCCCCAAAAGTGGCCTCCAGACCAGCCACGATCTCGATGAATTTTTTCGGATCTCGTTCCTCGATTTCGATATCAAACACATCGATATTCGAGAACTTTTTAAACAATACGGCCTTGCCTTCCATTACCGGTTTGGAGGCAAGTGCACCAATAGCACCAAGCCCCAGCACTGCGGTGCCATTGGACACCACTCCCACCAGATTACCCCGCGCTGTGTAGCGATTGGCTTCAGTAGGCTCTCTTGCGATTTCTTCGCAGGGAGCAGCTACACCTGGCGAATAAGCGAGGGCCAGATCCTGTTGGGTAGCCATTGATTTGGTAGCCACAATCGCCAGCTTACCCGGTGGCTCAGCACTGTGGTACGCCAATGCCTTTTCATATATTTCCTTGTCAATCATGGTGTTTTTCACCCCTCATCAAGCAATCGTTTCTATCAACATAGAGGTCAAAGCCCCTGTTCGAAGCACGGCATAAACCGGTCAAAAGGCGTTGACTCCTGTGGACACATTAGTTGTTCTGTATTGAGCCCTTCACAGCAGGAAGAGCGGTTACTTCAGTGCACAGCATCCGTAGATTCTGAGAAAAATGACAGCCGTTGATCATGAACACAGAGAGCGTGATCAACGACTGTCATTAAGACTAAATCAATTGTAGCCGTGCAATTTATCCAGATACTCGGGCAGGAAGAGAGATATCTGGGGGATATACGTAATCAGGATCAGGAAGAAGAGTAATAATCCCAACCAGGGTAGTGCGGCTCTGGTTGCCCAGCCAAGACTCTCTCCTGTGATACCTGCTGTCACAAACAGATTGAGTCCCACCGGTGGCGTGATCATGCCTATCTCCATATTCACCACCATGATGATGCCCAGGTGAATCGGATCGATACCCAACTGCACGGCAATGGGGAACAGGATGGGTGCCATGATCAACAGGATCGCGGAGGGTTCCATAAAGTTACCCGCCGCGAGCAGCAGGATATTCACCACAATCAGGAAACCCCAGGCAGGCAGTCCCCAACCAACGATCAATGATGCCACTTCATGTGGGATACGTTCGGTGGTCAACACATGAGCAAACAACATGGCATTGGCGATGATGAACAGCAGCATGATGCTGACCTTCGCGGCCTCCATGATGGTATGTCTGATGTCCTTGTCCATTACACAGAATGGCAATGCCCGGGTCATTTGCCAGACATTACGTGACAGCATCTGGCCTGTCGACTCACCGTCTTTGAACCAGGGAATCTCTTTCATCGGTCCAAGGTCGCGATAACCAAAACACGCCACCATAAAGGCGTACATGGTGGATACTGCGGCAGCCTCGGTCGGGCTGGCGATACCGCCATAAATCGCGCCCAGTACGATGACGATCAAAAACAGCCCTCCGGAGGCCTGCCAGAGACTGGTGGACAATTGTTTAATACCCACCCACTCCTGTGCGGGTAAATTTTTAATGCGTGCAACAATGTAGATGGCGAGCATCAACAACAGTCCCATCATAATGCCGGGAACAAAACCGGCCATGAACATCCTTGCCGCCGAGACCTCCGTTGCCGCGGAATAAACCAGCATCACAATGGAAGGAGGGATCAGGATACCCAGAGTACCGGCATTACAGATCACGCCTGCACCAAACGCCTTTGGATAACCCGCCTTGACCATGCCTACAATCACCACGGAACCAATCGCAGCCACAGTCGCCGGAGAAGAACCGGACACTGCGGCGAAGATCATACAGGCCAGTACCGAGGCCATCGCGAGGCCTCCTCGCACATGCCCCACACAATCAATCGCAAAATTAATAATACGTCGTGCCACGCCACCACCGGAGAGGAAGGCAGATGACAGGATAAAAAACGGAATCGCCAGCAATGTGTAGTGCGCCGAAACTGCTTCAAAAAACTTCAGCGCCACGGAGGCTAGTGAATCCTGAGAAAAAATCATTATTGTGACAGCACTGGAGAAACCCAGTGCAATAGCTACCGGCACACCCAGCAACATGGTGATCAATAGCAGAAGAAACAGAAAGGCGGTCGTCATGATGTACTCCTGATAAGTGTAACTGGATTAATGCTTTGGTTTAGGTATATGGGCTTCTTCCAAAGCCGTGTCTGCCTCGTCTACATGACCAAAGCCGACCTCCGTACCTTTAATAATGCGCCATAGCAGTTGCACCAGCCTTATCGCCAGCAACACCATACCGATAACGAGAATGGAATGTGCCATCCATTTTTCGAGTGCGATATCATCAAGCTCGATACCTATTTTTTTCAGCTTGCCGAGGTACACAAAGCCCCCGTAAGTAAGGATGCCACAGTAAGCCAGTGAAATTGTCACTGCTATGCCACCCATCACCCGCTGCACATTTGTCTGAAATATTTTTACAAAAGCATCAACACCGATATGAGCCTTTTTCTTCAGCGCCCATGAGGCACCGAACAAAACCATCCAGGCGGATGCATGCAAGGTTAGTTCCTCGATCCAGAGGACTCCGTGATTGAAGACGAAACGCGCAAGAACCTCCCCTACCACCAGAAACGTCATTCCCACCAGCAGGAAGGCAATAAACCCCTCCTCCAGACTATTCAGAATATTTTTAATCACAGCCCCCCCCTCATTAATTTCAGCAGCAATTCAGCTCTGGAGCTTGCAAGACCCATCACGGATCCTGCAAGACCAGGAGCATAGACCTTGAACTATTTGTTCGACTGTAAAGCGGCTTGAATCAGATCTGCACCAATTTCATCTTCAAACTTCTTCCAGACCGGCTTCATGGCTTCAACCCATAAGGCACGCTCTTCTGCTGTTATTTCGATCACTTCGCTACGCTTGGAATTGATAATGTTCTGCTTGTCTTCAACTGACTTCTCAAGTGCGATCTGATTACCGTACTTGATGGCCTCGGCCAGTGCCTTTTCTACTTCTGGACGAATGTCCGCAGGCATGCTGGACCAGAACTCTTCAGAACTCAATACCATGTAACCCAGGTAACCGTGATCGGTTTCTGTGATGTGTCCCTGCACTTCATGGAATTTCTTTGAAAAGATATTGGACCAGGTGTTTTCCTGACCATCGATGGCATTGGTCTGCAGCAGGGTAAAGACTTCAGAGAAAGGTTTTTTCTGTGGAGAGGCATTAACTGCCTGGAACTGCTCAACCAGTACATCAGAACTCATGATACGGAACTTCATACCTTCAGCATCCGCTGGCACACGTAATGCCTTATTGGCAGAAAGCTGTTTCATGCCGTTATGCAGGAAACCCAGACCCTTCAGTCCTTTTTTGCCTACCGTATCCAGCAATTCCTGACCCGAACTGGTCGCCATGAATTTATCAACTGCAGCGATATTGTTGAACAGGAAAGGCAGATCGAAGACCTGTAATTTTTTGGTGTATTTATTGAACTTTGACAATGAGGGAGCCGCCAGGTGTACATCACCAAGCTGCAGTGCTGTCAGTACCTTGTTGTCACCAAACAGCTGTGAGTTTGGATAAACCTCAACCTCGACCTTACCGGCCAGGCGTTCTTCAACCAGGGCCTTGAACTTGTTAGCCATCTGACCCTTAGGGGTATTCTCGGCGACTACATGTGAAAACTTAATCGTAATAGGTGCAGCCTGTGCAGCGGCGACCAACGAACAAGAAAGAAAAAGAGCCAGTCCTAAATTCCTGATTCCCATTATTAAACCTCCTAATTTAAATATTATTGAAATATGTTTTTCACGATGCCTGCTTGATTAAATCTTAAATGTGTCAGACAACTCGTCCTGAGAGTGCAAAAAGCAGACCAAAAAAATGCTGCAACCACACATAATCACTCTAAGCCTTTAACTGCATCACATTCCCGAGAATACAGTATTTTAACCCTCTGTCGAATGCCTCGGGATTGGAGGTAATTTCGCCCTTGCACCTATATTCCTGGCGATAATCCGCCATAATTAGTCCTTATAGTTGTAGTACATATTTACAACGCACACAGAAGTTGTCCTTGCTGAGATACATCATTTGGGCTGGAACGATGTCCCGACAATCACACAAGAGTGGAGTTCTGGAGAATTGCGACAGCCCAATTGCATTACTTAACAGACTGTATAAAAACTAAAAATAATGCATGGCAGGCTTATTGCTTTAGCTTGTCCCGGGCAGTTAGTGATTTGCTTCACTTGCCCTGCAATAGCTATTTAATGCGATGTCGGCTCGACCGACATTGATGCCCCTGATGAAAGACCTTTAGTGAGAGACAAGAGTGGATATCGAAAGAAAAATCATTCTGGTAGATGATGAGGAACATATCAGACAGGCCGCCGAAGAAGTGCTTCGTCTGTCTGGGTATGATGTTGTGTCATTCTCCAACCCCAGGGAAGCGCGCGCCCTGCTAAGCCCCGACTGGCCCGGCATTCTGATCACCGATGTCAAGATGGACGGAATGAGTGGTATCGACCTGATGAAATATTCACTGCAGGTCGATGCAGATATTCCCGTCATTCTGATCTCCGCCTTCGGTGACATTGCGATGGCGGTGGATGCCCTGCATCACGGCGCCTATGACTTCATCGAAAAACCCTTCGATCCAAAACACCTACTGGATGCTGTACACCGCTCAATGGAAAAACGCTGCCTTGTCCTCGAAAACCGCTCACTCCGGAATGTCCTCAACAGCCAGCTTGAAAATCAGGAGGTGCTCGGGGTCTCCCCGGAGATCTGCATGATTCGCGAACAAGTAGCGAATATCGCCGATGTCGATGCCGACATTTTACTGCATGGTGAAACGGGAAGTGGCAAGGACATGATTGCACGTGCGATACACCGCAGCAGCCATCGACGTGACAAACCCTTCGTTGCCGTCAACTGTGGTGCGATACCGGACTCTATAATAGAAAATGAGCTGTTCGGGCATGAAGCCGGCGCATTCACCGGCGCGAGTACACGCCAGGTGGGAAAGTTTGAACACGCCAACGGAGGCACTGTCTTTCTCGACGAGATAGAAAGTATGCCTGAGACACTTGGTGTCAAACTGTTGCGCGTGATCCAGGAACGCACGGTCGAGAGACTGGGCTCAACCAAGCCCATCCCGCTGGACATACGTATCATTACCGCAACCAAAGTCGACCTGAAACAGGCCAGTGATGACGGTAAATTCCGTCTCGACCTGTATTATCGCCTGGCAGTGATTCACATGGATATTCCCCCCCTGCGCAATCGACAACTGGATATTCCGTTCCTGTTCCAGCATTTCGTCGATAAAGCGGCGGAACGTTTCAATCGCGTTGCTGAAGCAGTAACCCCCGAGTTAATGGCCAAATTACTCGGTCATGACTGGCCGGGGAATGTGCGCGAACTTCAGAGTACTGCGGAACGTTATGTGCTCGGCTATCTACAGGAACCATTTGGTGCCAGTTCGCTGCCAGTACGGCATAATGCGGAAGCACAGCTGTCCCTGCGCGACATGGTCGCCAACTATGAACGTAACCTGATAGAACAGCAGTTGAGGCAGGACAAAGGTGATATCAGTGCGTCTTACACCGCACTGGGCGTACCGCGTAAAACCTTTGAAGATAAACTGAGGAAATACGAGATCAATCGAAAAGCCTATAAATAGGGCCACAGCAATACATGACAGATACTGATGACAAATGAGGCCCCCATAAAACACTTAATACGGTCTCAGGATCTACTCAGCTGATGAGTGGTGAAGTTCGTCAGAAAATCATTCGCTACTTTACCAGTGTCGGTAATTTTCAGTTATTGCTGACTGTCTTTTTCACGCTGGTGCAGATCATTGCCACCTGGCAAACATTTACCTACAGCCGGACTGCGGCCACCGAAGCACTGGTAGAAAACAGCGCTCGAAAACTCAGCCTGTTTTCAACCAGTCTCACCACAGAACTGGACAAGCATGGTGTCCTGCCACAGGTGCTGGCGGAAGATGAACGCATAAAACGATTATTACTGAACCCTGAGGATCTCGGCTGGCAACGCAAGGTGAACCGGTATCTTGAGCATATCAATGTAATAACCCGAACCTCGGACACCTATGTTCTCGATCAACAGGGAACCACCATTGCTGCCAGTAACTGGCAACAGGAAGATACCTTTCTGCATCTGAACTTCAGTTTCAGACCCTACTTCCAGGAAGCTATACAGGGAAAACTCTCCCATTACCCTGCACTCGGTGCGGCCTCAAACAAACGCGGTTACTACTACGCCCATCCAATTCGTATCGAAGGTCAGATCAAAGGCGTCGCCGTGGTTAAAATCAGTCCCGAGAATCTGGAAATGGACTGGCTTAATGAAAAGGACAAATTATTTGTCACCGATAAAAACGGGATCATATTCATTTCCAATGATAGTGATCTGCATTTCAAGACCCTGGACAAGCCCGATCCCGGGCTCAAACAGGAGGTGCTGGATAGTCGCCAGTACGCCAGTAAACCACTGGAACAACTGCCATTGACGCGCGAGCCCATTGACGACGGTAAAGTCATTTTTATGAAGGCGCACCGACAGGTTGACAATCTTTTTACGCCTGGACAGGAATTTCTCTACGAAACACGCCCAATACCGGATTACGACTGGCAAGCGCATATCCTGACGGATTCCAGAGGCATCTGGAATCGGGTGCTCATTTATGTCATCAGCAGTGGTGCGGTGATCACCATCATCTTCCTGGTCCTGAGTTACCTGCTGCAACGCTATCGTAATACCCTGCTTGAAATACAGCACCAGAAAGCGATAGAGAAAACCATCCTTGAGACCAACAAGACACTGGAACTGAAGGTCGTTGAACGAACCGTCAAACTGGTCGACACCAATCGGCAGCTTAGTCGACGAATACAGCAACATCAGGAAGCAGAGACAAAACTGATCCAGGCCAAAGACCAGTTATTGCAGTCCTCGAAACTCGCGGTTGTTGGACAGATGTCGGCGGGACTCGCACACGAATTAAGTCAGCCTCTAACCGCCATTAAAAACTATCTTTACACGGCGCAGTTGATGATCAGCGCGAATAAATTTGATGATCTGGAAAAACGAATCACCGACATCATGGGGCTGACAGAACGCATGGTGAAACTGACCCGGCAACTACGCTCATTCTCACGAAAATCCACCCACGACATCACGGCTGTAGCATTGGAAGACTGCATACATGGGGCAGTTTCCCTCATCCAGCAGGCCCATCGACAGGCAATACAGGTCGATTACGACATTCAGGAAAAAGGGCTGCGAATCCGGACCGACCCGGTTCAATTTGAACAGGTGTTAATCAACCTGCTGAAAAATGCAGTGGACGCCATGGATGATTCGGAAAAATGCCGCATCCAGATAAGTGCCAGCCAAAAAGATGGGCAGGTAGCCTTAAGTGTTCGTGATTACGGTACAGGTATTCCAGAAGACGCACTGGACTCGCTCTTTGTAGCCTTTTTCACCACCAAAGAGAGTGGCACAGGTTTAGGGCTTGGTTTGTCTATCTCACAGGGCATCATGAACAACCTGGGTGGCACCATCATCGCGAAGAATCACCCGCAGGGCGGCGCAATATTCACCGTCACGGTTCCCGAAGAAAGCACACCTGCACGACTTTCCGCACAGCCCGCCAAATAGGCGAATATCGGGAAATTCCGCCATTTTTTTACTTGCGATGGCGAATAATCGCCAGAACGCCTTCGGTCCAGTCCGTGTCTGTCTTCATCTCAATCCGGATTTGAGCCCCCCTATATATAGTGTAGTTTCGATAAATCCTTAGAAGCAGAAATCACCGTGCTTCTGGCTTATTTATTGCTTTAGCTGCCACGGTTAATCCATCCGGCTTTTGTAGGTGTTGGACAGAGATGTGCGATAAGCAGGGTTGCCAGGCATCGGCAGGATAATATTGCCCGGTAACAGGCAGGCCGATAATGAGCTGCGGGGTACTCATTACACCGGCTGAAAAAACTTGACCAATATCAATGCACTCGCTTTCTGTTGTAAAGACATACAAAAGTAGACTGGATTTAGCCTTTGTTTTAGTTTAGTGTGCGTTTCTGCAACAATATTTACGGCATATGTTGTATGAATACAACAAAATTCTTTAGGAGGAATTCAATGCTTAATCAAAAAGTAACATCACTGGTAGCCGGTATTGCACTGACCACCGTCGCCGCTTCTGCTTCTGCAGGACTGGCTCTGAAAGACGAAAAATCCGGAATTGGCCTCAACCTCGGCGGTCGTTTACAGACTCAGGTTCTGTTCAATGACGAAGATCGCGGTAATAACGAAGACACCGAATTTAAGGTTCGTCGTGGTCGTATCCGTTTAGGCATTGACCCACATCCACAGTGGAGCATGTTCCTGCAGACTGACGTTGCCAACAATGGCGCACCAGGCGGTGGTTTTGACGTTCGCATGATCGATGCCTTCATTACCTATAAGCCAAGCAAACTGTTCCAGGTTATCTCTGGTCAGCGTATGGCACCAGTTACTCGTCAGAACCTGACCTCTTCAGGCGCCCTGATGACTGTTGACCGTCCTGGAATCACCAACTACAACCTGACCTGGGGCCTGAGTGGTCGTACCGCATTCAACAATGCTGGTCTGGCCGGCACTGGCATTGGCCAGATGGGTGACGTAGCCGTTCGTGACCTGGGTGTGACCATCTTTGGTTCTGGTGACATGAACAGCGATACTCACTTCAAGTACTACTTCGGTGTTTCTGAAGGTTCTGAGCGCAACAAGCCAGCCGATACCGAGCGTGTTACTGCTCGTGCACAGCTGAACTTTGGTGATGCTGAAGCCGGTTACTTCAACCTGTCTACCTATCTGGGCAAGAAAGACACCATCGCTATCGGTGTTGCTTATGATTCACAGGATGAAATCGCCGTAGACGCAACAACTGGTCAGGGCGTGGACTACACCCTGTGGACCATTGACGCATTCATGGACAAGCAGGTTGGTAATGGCTTCCTGACACTGGAAGGTGCCTGGACCGATCTGGACCTGGACGACGCTGGTATCATGAATACTTCAGCTGGTGCAGCTATCAATGCGACAACAACAGGTAAAACTGTACAGGGTGACGGTTTCTACATCCAGGCCGGTTACCTGATGGGCAATTGGCAGCCATTCTTCATGTATGAAGAGTGGGATTCTGACGGTGCTGCTGGTGCCGGTTCTTGGGACAACATCCGTGGTGGTGTTGCTTATTACTTCAAGGGCCACAATGCCAACGTACGTGCCGCTGTCGAGAAGACCGGTAATGATGCCGCTGGCGCAGCTGACATCACCACTGCAGTGATTAACTTCAACATCACTTACTAATTTGCAGCTAGCGCTGTACAATTAGGCAGTACCCGACAGCAGGGTGGTTAACTCCACCCTGCTGTTTTTTTTCGTTAAAGGTTAATTCGTATGACTAACTCACTCAAACTGGTTTTACTACTGGTCATCTCACTGGGTCTCATGAGCCCTGTTGCTAACGCGGATGAGTCCCCCTTAAGCAAACAGTTCGATGATCACTACAAACGCCTATTATCACTCTCGGACAAACGTAAGGATGCCGACACCTATGTGAAGCAACTTAAGGGTGTATGGCTAGCCACACGTAAAGAATTACTGGTCATCGATGCCGACATCGAAGCCAGAAAACTGGAAGCCACCGTCTATGATGGCGAAGAACAACGAAAGATCATGGATGAACTGATCGCCATGAGTGGCGAGAGAGAACGTCTATTGATCAATGGCATCCAGAAACTGAACCGCCTTGAGGGGGGTGAGCATATAGACATCCCTACACGCTCCACCAGACAACATGCCGATCAGCGTGTAAACATAGGAACACCTGAAGATGGCGGAAGTGGAGCCCTGTTGGGTAGCATCCGTATTGACATCTCGCCTGAAGACATCGGAGATACCGTAGAGGAATCACTCGGTCGCGACTAATACCACCTGTTCCCATGCCCTGCATGGGAACAGCTTTTAAAGCCAATCCCTCTCTGCACAGAAGTCTTAGTACTACCTGTTCAGCCTTTGATTCATATCAATATGCCCTGCCTTTAAGAGGCGTAATGTTGCTTGCCATCAAGTGCAGCATTGACATTACCTATCTTCATGGCATTACCGGATTACATCAACACCTTCGGGCAACATACACGCCTTACCCTCGGTACGCGTGTACATAAACTCGCCATCAATGCCGCCTTTACCTGTCCCAATCGAGATGGTCAGAAAGGTTACGGTGGCTGCAGTTTCTGTAACAACGCCTCTTTCTCACCCAATGAACGGCAGTCACCGCCTATTTATCAGCAAATTGATGCTGGCCGGCGAGTGATTCGTAAACGCACCGGCGCGAATCGCTATATCGCTTATTTTCAGGCCTATACCAATACCTATGCCGATATCGATACGCTGCGAGCCCTGTATGACCAGGCATTATCAGAACCGGATGTTGTCGGTCTGTCGATCGGCACGCGTCCCGACTGCCTGCCAGAACCGGTGGTTGCGCTACTCGCCGAGTATCAGGCAGAGGGGCACGACATCTGGTTGGAACTCGGTTTGCAATCAAGTTTCGATGCCACCCTGGAGCGGGTGAATCGCGGCCACGACTTCGCCGACTATTGCACGGCGGTCGACCTGGCACATGACTACCAGCTAAAGGTCTGTACCCATCTGATGCTTGGTCTGCCGGGCGAGACGGCAGCCCATGCCATGACGACCCTGCAGCGCGTCCTGAACAGGGGTGTTGAAGGCCTGAAGTTGCATCCACTGCACGTAGTAAAGAATACCCTGCTCGCCTTTCAGTGGCGTAAGGGGGAATACCAGGCCATCACGCAATCGGAATACATCCAGATGGTTTGTGATCTGATCGAACACACCCCTGACGAGATCGTTTTTCACCGTCTTACAGGTACGGCCTCTGCAGACCTGCTGCTCGACCCTGCCTGGTGTGAAAAAAAATGGGATGTACTAAACGCCATCGAAGATGAAATGAAACGACGCAATACCTGGCAGGGCATATATGCAAAGGAGGCCTACACATGCCTGAATTAAACAAAGATATGGAGCTGGTTTGCCCGGCAGGAAATTTACCCGCACTTCGGGTCGCTGTGGATAACGGTGCCGATGCGGTGTACATAGGCTTTCGTGACAGCACCAACGCACGCAATTTCCCGGGGCTGAACTTCAGTGCACAGGAGGCAATGCGTGGCATCGACTACGCGCATTCGAAAGGAACGGATGTCTTCCTCGCGATGAATACCTATCCCCTGCCACATCAATGGCAGGCCGCCACCATGGCCATCGATACGGCAGCAGAACTGGGTGTCGATGCGTTGATCCTGGCCGACCCGGGGCTGATGCGCTACGCCATGAAAACCCATCCACAACTGCGACTGCATCTTTCGGTACAGGGCTCTGCCACCAATCGTCATGCGATCAGTTTTTATCATGAACAATTCGGCATTCAGCGAGTGGTGGTTCCACGCGTGTTGTCGCTGGCACAGGTAAAACAGCTGGTGCAGACCTCACCGGTTGAAATAGAGGTATTTGGTTTCGGCAGTCTGTGTGTGATGGTCGAGGGCCGTTGCGCCCTGTCATCCTATGTCACCGGTGATTCACCGAATGCGGCTGGTGTCTGCTCACCCGCGCATGCCGTGCGTTGGACAGAAACCGAACAGGGGCGCGAATCACATCTGAATAATGTACTGATAGAACGCTATCAGGATGGCGAGGCTGCCGGCTACCCTACCCTTTGCAAGGGTCGCTTCAAGGTCGACGAGCATCTCTATCATGCGATAGAGGAACCCACCAGCCTTAATGTGCTATCTATCCTGCCTGAGCTTCGCGCCTGTGGTGTGCGTGCAGTTAAGGTTGAAGGTCGCCAGCGCAGCAAGGCTTATGTCGCACAGGTCACACGAACACTTCGCAATGCACTCGATCTGTGTAATCAGTACCCGGAAGACTTCACCGTCAACGAAGACTGGATGAAACAACTCAACAACCTTGCCGAGGGCAGCTGTCAGACTCTCGGTGCCTACCACAGGCCATGGCAATGAAGATCAGTATTTCCCCAATCCCCTGGTTCTGGCGCAAACAACAGGTGCTGGATTTCTATACCCAACTGCAGCAGGCTCCCGTGGACATCGTTTACCTGGGTGAAACCGTGTGCTCAAAACGGCGCGAGTTACGACTGGACGACTGGTTAGAGATCGCCGCCGAACTGGATGCTGCAGGTAAGCAGGTCGTCCTCTCAACCCTCAGTCTGATAGAAGCCGAATCAGAACTGTCTGCGCTGCGACATATCGTCGACAACACAGATTATATGGTCGAGGCCAACGACATGGCGGTGGTGCAGATGCTTGGCGGTAAAAAACCCTTTGTCATCGCCCCACACATCAACACCTATAATCAGGACACCCTGTCGATACTCTGTGAGGCAGGCGCACAGCGTTGGGTGCCGCCGGTTGAAATGGATCAAACCGCCATCAAGGGCATCCTGCAGGAATTACCCTATTCAATAGAAACCGAAATTTTTGCCTTCGGCTCATTACCCCTGGCCTTCTCCGCACGCTGTTATACCGCGCGCGCGCATAACATCGGCAAAGACCAGTGTGACTTCGTCTGCGGCCAGTACGACGATGGCCTGATGCTATACACCCAGGAAGACGAAGCATTCCTGAACCTGAACGGTATCCAGACCCGCTCGGCGAAAAAACAATGCCTGCTCACCAATATAGAGGAAATCCGTGAGACCGGGATTAACACCCTGCGCCTAACACCACAGATCAGTGCAATGCCTGAATTAATCGAGGTGTTTCGGGGTGTCTGTGATGCCGAGATAACGGCTATAGAGGGTCTGCAACGCCTGCACACACACTTACCCCATGGCGCGTGTAATGGTTACTGGTACAACAGGGACGGTATGGACTGGAAGGAACCCGCTCAGGCTCAAGCAGGGGCTTCCGCTCAGACAGCGGGCTGAATGGTTCTCTTAGTGGTGCTGCAGTCGTCGATTATGTTCGGTACGCATTCTGCGCACACGACCAATCACCTGCTTAACGGGGTCGGCAAGTGGGCGGAACAGCACATCGTCAATGTGGGCATCAACATCGTAATCCAGGGCATCCAGAATGTTCTTGATATGCACGCCCGTTTCCGTCTCGCCCTCGATGCTCAATTCGCGCTGGAAAAACAGCGTATCCGGATCTTCTTTCTGGCTGGCCAGCAACCAGAACCCCTGCATGTCGCCGGTAATCGTTACATCCGCCGCCTGATCGCTGGCAGGCACCAGATAACCATGTTCGATCAGGAATACAAACGTAATTCTGGCATCACTGACATGCAGGCCAATCAATTTACCATCCAGTTCTTCCAGCCGCTGAACCAGGCTCTGGCCACGCAGCATGTGATTGATGAACCTGGCCAGCAAATGCGTATGCATGGCTTCAGGAATCGCTCTTAATGGCTTGTAGACGGATGATCTCATGTTCGCTGTCCTTGTGGTGTTGCAGCGAGACTAACAATAGCCCTCTGACCTCTCCATGATCTGAGTCATAAACTATGTCACATAAAAGCCTACGAGACTTTATCAAACACCTGGAAATGCGCGGCCAGCTAAAGCGTATCTCACAACCACTGAGCCCAAATCTGGAAATTACCGAGGTCTGTCAACGTATGCTGAAGACTGATGGTCCGGCGCTATTGTTCGAAAATCCAGCCGGTTACGACACACCCGTACTCGGGAATCTATTCGGCACGGTCGATCGTGTCACCGACGCGCTGGGACTAAAATCCATACAGGACCTGCGCAAAATCGGTGAAATGCTGGCCTTTATGAAAGAACCGAGCTGGCCCGGACATATCGGTGAGGCGCTGGAAAAATTACCCCGCTTCCGCAAACTGGTACATGTGACACCGCGACGTATCAGCACACCGGCCTGTCAGGAAGTCGTGATTGAAGGCGATGATGTCGACATCTATAAATTACCCGTATCGAAATGCTGGCCGGAAGATGCCGATCAACTGATTACTTTCGGGCTGGTGATCACCAAAGGCCCCTACAAGGAACGCCAGAATATCGGCATCTATCGCCAACAACTGCTGGCGCGAAACAAGGTCATGATGCGCTGGCTACAGCACCGTGGCGGCGCGATTGATTATCAGGAATGGCAGCAGGCCAACCCGGGCAAACCATTCCCCCTGGCGGTCTCTATTGGCCCTGATCCGGCCACCCTGCTGGCTGCGGTGACCCCCATCCCTGACACCCTGTCCGAATACCAGTTTGCCGGTTTACTGCGTGGCGCACGCAGTGAAGTTGCTGATTGCCTGTCGATACCCTTACAGGTGCCTGCCAACTCGGAATATATTCTGGAAGGCCATATCTATCCCGGTGAAGAAGCCGAGGAAGGCCCGTTCGGCGACCACACCGGCTACTACAATGCACGCGGCATGTTTCCGGTCTTCACCATTGAAAAAATCACCCATCGGCAGCAACCCATTTATCACACGACCTACATGGGGCGCTCACCCTTTGATGAACCTTCGGTACTCGCCATGTCACTCAACGAGGTCTTCATACCGATCCTGCAAAAACAGTTTCCGGAGATCGTGGACTTCTACCTGCCACCAGAAGCCTGCTCCTATCGTATCGCCGTGGTCAGCATCAAAAAACGCTACCCCGGCCATGCACGACGCATTATGTTTGGTATCTGGTCTTATCTGCGTCAATTTACCTACACAAAATTCGTCATCGTTACCGATGAAGACATCAATGTGCGTGACTGGCAGGAAGTAATCTGGGCGATTTCCACCAAGGTCGATCCGGCGAGAGACATCTGTATGCAGGACAACACACCGGTGGATTATCTGGACTTTGCCAGCCCGATCGCAGGACTCGGCTCCAAACTCGGTATCGACGCAACGGATAAGTGGCGCGAGGAAAGTGCGAGAAACTGGGGTAAACCAATAGAAATGTGCCCGGATGTGGTGAGTAAAATCGACCAGATGTGGGATTCTCTCTAAGTCCATAGGTCGCCAATGCCCTAAAGTGTGACAATTTCCCACTATTTTCTAATCAACAGGACTATTCTGATGGAACTTAAATTCCATTGGGAAACATCAGGCCGCCAGTCTGGTGGGAATATTAGAAAAATTAAATAACGTTACGATTTCGCCAGGACGGCTACGAAGTGGGTAGAGGGCATGGCAAATATTCTTCTGATAGACGGTTCGCCGGACTATCGTAAACAACTGCGCAGTGAAATTCTGGATGCCTATCCAGAACTGTTGATTCATGAATACGATCCCCATCTGTGTGGCGCACCGGACAAGGACTTCGACTGGGCGGCCTATCAGATGGTGATGGTCGATGAGCAGCAGGAATGGCTGGACGGATTTTTTGAACAGGTCGATATGCCAAATTTGATCCTGTTGGGTAACGATGCTTCGCATGATAGACGAGAACAACTGATGCAAAAAGGCATCACCCGTTATCTAAGCAAAGACTCCATTCATAGTTCACGTTTCAAAAGTCAGTTGGTTGAATCCATCGAGACAATCATCAGTATTGAGCAATATCGAAACATACTACAACATAACGACAATTCATCATCACAAGATCTGAACCTGAAAGATGAAGACACGATTCTCGATCTGGTGACAGAACCTGTACTCGATATCGGTCTTACAGAATGCGTTGACCGAAAACCACCACCACAGGGCTTCTGTCTCGTTATCCCCGGCTACAAAGTCCTCAAAGAAATTGGCAAAGGGGCCTCATCCTCTGTGCTACTCGCCACACGGCAGGAAGATGACAAACAGGTCGTCCTCAAAGTAGTAGAAACTCGCAAGAACGATGATCCACAGTCCCTTAAACGTTTCATGCAGGAATACAGCCTGATTTCCTATCTGGAACATCCAAACATTGTAAAGATTTACGAACGTGGTTTTGCGGCAGAATATGCCTACATCGCCATGGAGCACTTCCCGCTTGGCGATCTGAACAGACGTATTAGTAAAGGGTTGGAGACAGACAGCGCTTTGAAATACCTGGGACAAATTGCCTCTGCCCTCGCCTGCGTCCATGAACTTGGTGTCGTCCACCGAGACATGAAACCCGGTAATATATTGTTTAAAGACAATGACAGTGTCTGCATTACCGATTTTGGTGCAGCAAAATTAAATCACGACACCATGGACGACATCACCGCACATAACATGGTTATCGGCACCCCCCACTACATGAGCCCCGAACAGGGCGCCGGCATGCGTATCGATCACCGCAGCGATCTCTACAGCCTCGGTGTGTTGTTTTATTACATGCTGACAAAACGCAGACCTTATAGCGCAGCGAGTATCGCACAACTACTCTCAGCACATCTAAACATGCCGATACCACGCCTGCCAGACGAGTGCAGCCGTTACCAACCACTCATCGATGGCCTGCTTGCCAAAGACCCGGACGATCGTTTCCAGTCTGCACAGGAGTTGATAACGGGTATTGAGTGGTTAAGTTAATGGCAGCAATTGGAAATTCGTCATCGACAACGACTGACTAAATTATCGTTACAGTTTCAGGTGATTTGTTATAAACATGAGTCTGGAATTTAAATCGATACTTTCGTAGGGCACTGGCAACAGTTTCCTTGCAGGAACCCATTGTTGAAGTAGGCCAATAATTGTTGCGTGATTATGTAATTGCACCCAGGGATTCATTACACGATGCCGCGTCGTATCCTGGTTTTCAATCTGCGACAAGGGCAAAGCACTCCAGGGCAAGACGATGATGAGGTCATACTTCTCTATATACGCACGACAACGTTTGTACAATTCTGCCGTTAAATTTTGATTCTGCGCAAAACCTCTACTCAGCCATAGATTAAACAAATCTGCCGGACATCTATCCGCAAGAAAATCAGGCTCTCTATTTTCGAGTTTATTTTTGTAGTCCAGGGTTTTGATAATCTGCTTTTGCAGTTTATTAGCAGGTGTTATGAATTCCTGCCGCTGGTTAAAAAAACTATCGTAATGCTCTTCTATTATCGGGTGTTTTATTTCCGCGCTCAGGACTTGCAGAAGTGATGTTTTACCTGTTCCAGCACTACCCGATATGCCGATTTTCACTGTGTTTGAATTAACTGTTTTGCCATGCAGCAGCGATCACAGGTTGTACCGACTCAATTGCCGCCTGCGACAGGTTTAGTTGCCCCTGCGATGCAACATCAAAGGATGCCATTGCATCTACCAGCGCCTGTACCTGACTCTCTATCAGCGTATATCCATCATCCAGAGTACGTATTTCTTCGATTTTATAAATCGAGTCCGCATACCAGTATTGTATGGTCAGAATGTCGTCGGTTCCGACAATGCCCATATTAAGATGCTGTCCCTGTTTCCAGAACCAGAGATCGTCATGGTTCACATCGCCACTGAGAGTAATCGAGTCAGCAACACCTGCAGTATCCAGAATAATGTCCTGTTGATCACTCCGCTGGTAACTATACCTATCGTTACCAGCACCACCATGGAGTAGATCAAGACCTGCATCGCCCGAAATAAGGTCATCACCATTACCACCGATTAAGGTGTCATTACCAATACCGCCTTCAAGGTGATCGTTGCCAAGACCTCCGTGAAGGTAATCATCACCGGCGGCACCGATGAGTTGATCGACGCCGTCTTCGCCATACAGCACGTCGTTACCGTCTTCACCCAGCAGCGTGTCATCACCACTGCCGCCTTCCAGCCGATCATTGCCGAATCCAGCCAGCAGGTAATCGTTACCGGCATTGCCATCGAGGCTGTCATTACCGTCACTGGCGAGCAGGGTGTCGTCACCATCACCGCCGATTAAGGTGTCGTTACCAATACCGCCTTCCAGGTGATCGTTGCCAATTCCCCCGTTCAGGTAATCATCACCGGCGGCACCGATGAGTTGATCGACGCCGTCTTCGCCATACAGCACGTCGTTACCGTCTTCACCCAGCAGCGTGTCATCACCACTGCCGCCTTCCAGCCGATCATT
>JBFIID010000007.1:0-23316 GCA_041601415.1 Gammaproteobacteria bacterium | reverse complement strand
TTCAGGAAGGGTAGAAACCAGGCCTCGATCTCATCAGCAATGTTCTGCATCGCAGACAGGTTATAACCCGGCGGCGCATTCATATTGGCGAAGACCTTGGGTTCTTCGCCCTCAGGTAGATACTCCGCCGGCGGGGTGAGTTTATAAATCACGGCGGCGCTCACCACACAGGTAAGCAGAATACAGATCACACGACGTAGTCCGGTGGCGAGTAAACCATGCACAAATATCAGGGTAATCCGACGACAGGCCAGACCAAAATGATGGGCACTGATTTTTCCATTGCCGTTGGAGTCGCTCTCTGGTGGCGAGAACTGAAGCCGGGCGGCGGCGGTCGGTACCACCGTAATCGCCACCAGCATGGAGGCCATGATCGCCGCCGAAATCGCGATGGCAATATCGGAATACAATTGCCCGGCTTCCTGCGCCACAAATGCTACGGGCAAAAACACCAGCACCGTGGTCAGGGTCGACGCCAGCACCGCTGGCCAGACCTGTTTCACCCCGGCAATCGCGGCCTGAAATCGCGCCATGCCGCGCTTGCGTTCCAGTTCAATACTTTCCAGCACCACGATGCTGTTATCGAGCGTCATACCAATCGCGAAGGCGATGCCCGCCAGCGAGATCACGTTAATCGTGCGCCCCGCCAGCAACAGGCCGAGAAAAGCCACAATGATGCAGATCGGAATACCCACCACACCCACCGCCGTGGCGCGTAGAGAACGCAGAAACAGAAACATCACCAGCGTTGCCAGCAGGGCTCCCAGCAACAGGTTCTGCCACACATTCCGGACCGACTCCTGCACATATTTCACATCGTCGGCGATCAACTGAATTTGCAGTCCTGCCGGTTGCAGTACCTCCGTGTTGATGGCCGCTATCTCAAGCAGCATGGCGCGTTTGATGGCAATCACATTGGAACCGGATTCACGCCGCAGGGAGGTAAAGATATTTGGCACACCGTTAAACGAGGTAGTGACACTCTTCTCGAAATGATCGAGTTGTACCGTGGCCACATCCTGCAGCCGAATCACCGCGTCACCCCGGCGTGCGATGATCAGATCATTGAGATCCTCGACATCATTAAAGCGACCAATGGTACGCAGCAAATACTGACGCTTGCCGGATTCGAGTTCCCCCCCTGAGCGATCTCGGTTACGACTGCGGATCGCATCGCGCACATTGTTCAGAGATAAGCGACGCTGTGCCAGTCGCGCCGGATCTACAAGGATCTGTATCTGTCGTTCAGCGCCCCCATAGACATTGACCTCGGAGACACCCGGCACGCGCGCCATACGCGGCTTCACATTGTCTTCGACGTAATCCAGCATCAGATCAATATCGATCTGACGTGGATTACCGGGTAGTTCGGTAATGCTAAAAAACATAAAGGAATTACTGGAAAACGAGTTCGCATAGATACGCGGTTCATCGACGTTTTCCGGATAGGATGGCACCTGGCTCAATGCGTTATTAACGCGAATCAACATATCGGTGATGTCGGTGCCGAAGGGAAACTCCAGTTCAACCTCGGCGCGTCCGCTACTGGCGGTCGCCACAATGCGAGACAGGTAGGGCAGATTACGCAGATATTCTTCCTGTTCGATCAGGATCTCTTTTTCCACATCCTGTGGCGTTGCACCCGGCCAGGTCGTGCGTACGCTGATCACCCGGACATCCAGATCCGGGATCATCTGTACCGGAATACGCAAGGCTGCGAGGATGCCTAGCAGACAGACGATCAACACGGTAACGGTGAGTAAGATGCCGTGATGAACGATTTTATCAAACATCCGTAATGCCCCTGTCAGTCTTTAGTGTGCTGGCATGAGAGTGACGCTCTGGCCATTTTTCAACGACTCATTGCCCTGCACCACCACGCGCGCATCCGGCATTAAACCTTCGTGAATTTCCACCAGTCCATCAAAGGCGAGACCGATGCGCACCAGATTCTCCACCACCACCAGTCCCTCAGCCTGCTCTTTCACACTCCACACAATCACCCGGCCATCGGCATAGCGTTGTGTCGCATCACGCGGCACCAACAGGCCCGTGCGGCCCGTGGCGACTTTTAGACGCGCCTGCACCGACATACCGGGAATAATCGTGTGATCGGCGTTCTCGACCAGCACACGCAACAGAAAGGTACGCGCCCCGGGGTCTGATACCGGCACAATGGTACCGACCCTGCCGATATACTCCCGTTGCGGTGCGGCATTGAGTCTGATGGTCACCGGCGTACCACTATCTATGTGTGCCAGATAATCCTCGGACACAGCAAAATCCAGCCGCACATTATCCGTCGCAACCAGTTCAAACACCGCCTGTCCCGGCGTCACCCATTCACCCTGCTCAGTCAGTTTGTTACGCACCACGCCTGCAAACGGCGCTTTCACCGTATGCCTTTTCAGGATCGCACGGCTGAGGTTGGCATCGGCTTCTACCTGTTGTAATGCGGTCTGATCCTCAATCACCTCCGCCTCCAGATCACGCACCAAAGACTCCGCAATGCTGCGTTGTGAGCGCAGTGAACGCGCCTCCTGCAAACGACGCTCAACATCGCGCAGGGCATTCTCCGCCTGTTTCACTTTCGCCAGCGCACTTTTCAATTCCAGCTCAGCCAGCTCAGGGTCTAACTGCAACAACACATCACCGGCCTGCACCTGTGAACCGGCATCCGCATACAACTTCAGCACCAAACCACTTGTCGCCGCCGATAACCTGGACACCTGTGGTGAGGTCGCCGTTCCGGTGAGCTGTAGCTCTCGATAAATGGACTGCTCAGACACCGGCTTCACCACCACCGGTACACTGACGGGTGATGCTGCAGATAAGCATGGGGACGTGATAGCTGATAACAGCAGCAAGATAATAAGAAGTGAATGACGGCGGTATGCAAATATACTCACGCTGATGGCCTGCCTCTATTAAAGGTAAGCCCCAGAGTTCCTGATGCGCTTCTACGCGAGGCTTAGTGCTTTGAAGGTCAAAGCAAGAATTCTAGCCTATTTCACTAGCCGATGATTCAATCATAAGAAATCTTGAATTTTCAGACTCTACGACAGATAAACGCAAGACCACACAAAAAAGTAGACATACATTATCATCGGCAACTAAACCGATATGTAATGTGGGATTCATCCTGCGTGATAATTATGATTTTTCTGGGCCTAAACAAAACCACTGGTCCGAAAACAGACCTTTGAATGAATATAATCAAACGGCAATAGTTTAGAGTCTACTCAATACACTAGCGTAGATCGGTAAAAAACCGCTTTATATGTTTACCTGCCTTGCGCAGATTTTCTTCGCTAGGAACCACTTTTTCGAGTTGCTGCATTAATGTGCCGACGGCCTCTTCACCATTTTCTGCAAAGCTATTGTTGTTCTCTTCATAGATGGCTTCGATTTCCTGCATGCCGGCCATTGCTTCGACATGCCCCGGTTGCAATTCCAGCACCCTGAGATATTTTTCCCTGGCATTTCCTTCCGCGGGTTTTTCATAGCGGCCGGCTTTCATATCCAGATGAGCCTGAGCAAGAAGAGTTTCTATGGTTGCGGCACGTTCACGCTGTTCTGCAATTTTTCGTTGTTGCTGATCCATTTCAATGCGTAACTCTCGTATCATTTCGGTATCAGGAATGACGCTATCGGCCTTGTCGAGATACTTGGCTGCTCGTGAAAACTTCTCTGCAGCAAGCGCGCTTTCGGCCAATGATCCATAGCGTTGAATAATACGTGTCAGCCCTTCACCGGCCTGCTCGTTACCTTCTTCCAAAGCAAAGACTTTCTGGTATTTTTCCAGCGCATTATTATCCGCCGGGGTAGTCAGCCGATTCTCGGCAAGATCCATTTCAGCACCGAGTAACAGTTGTTCTATCTTTGCCTGCCTGTCAATCAGTGGAAAATCCCAACGTGCACTGATGCGCTGTTTAATATCCAGCGGGATCTCTTTTAACACCCGTGCACGACCGGTATCGCTAACCGACAGGAACAGCACGGCAACACCAACCAGCATAGACAACATTGTTATTGCCGTACGCACACGCCAGGGACGCGCCGTCTGCGCGGCACTCACCTGCAGAGTGGTCACTTCCGATACAGGCAGGGTGATCATTTCCGAACTGGCGACGGGTATATCATTCAGGTCTTCCGTCAGTGCATGAGGAATAGTGACTGGCTGGGTAATGGTAATCGCAGCTGCATTGCTGTGATTTTCTGCTGTGTCGCTACGCAGACTGTGTACGGGTAATTTGATCGTGTCGACGCTGGCAATCAGGTCCGCCATCCCATGCCGCCATTCGGCTATATTTTGCGGACGGTCTTCTTCGCGAAATGCCAGCCCATGATCGATGGCCTCCAGCAGGGCCTGCGGATAACGATCGCGTCCGATCTCGCTGGCGGTAACCAGATTATCCTCTGCGCCACGTAACAGGGCATTACTGCGCTCCAGCGCATCCATCGGTGCGACCCCGGCAATTGCCCGATAGAGGGTCGCAGCGAGTCCATAAATGTCTGACCAGGGCCCCTGTAAATCACTCACCGACTGGTATTGCTCATACGGGGCATAACCGGGTGTGACCATCGCGGTGAGGGTCTGCGGCTTGTCACCCATGGATTGTCTGGCGGAGCCAAAATCGAGCAGTACGGGGGTGTGATCCGAACGAATGAATATGTTGTCAGGTTTGATATCACGATGGATGAAGCCCCGGTCGTGGACCTTTTCCAGCCCCTCCATCACCGGCAACATGACCCGCAGGACGTCCTGCTGGGTCAGCGAGCCACATTTTTTCAGGATCTGACGCAGGCTTTTGCCGCGTTCATATTCCATCACCATGTAGGCGGTGTTATTCGCCTCAAAGGTAGTCAGTACGCGTACGATATTCGGGTGTTTGAAACAGGCCAGGGTTCGAGCCTCCTCCATGAAACGCTGCATACCCCGGGCAAAATCCTCTGCCTTTTCCTTATTCAGGGGTTGTAGCGAGGCATCGTCCTCTCGCATTACCAGGGTGCCCGGCAAATATTCCTTGATCGCGACCTGGTGGTTGAGATTGCTGTCTCTGGCCAGATAGGTCATACCAAAGCCACCCTGTCCGAGTACGCTCTCTATCTCGTACCAGTGCAGTTGGTAACCGGTTTTCAGGGCATTTCGATGTGTTCCTTTCACAGGCGTCACTTAAGTCATCTAGATTGACTGTGGATGATAGGGATCAGGGAAATTATTTCTGTGCCGTATGTCCCGATCTGCCCTTCAGGGTGGGGAATTGGCCTTATTTGGAGCGTTTTTTTTGTCGTTTTTTCCAGCGATGACACCGTTTCAGGTGTCTTTGTCCGTTTTTTTACGGGCTCGGGGATGTGCCAGATCATAGACCTTCGCCAGGTGCTGGAAATCCAGGTGGGTATAGACCTGGGTGGTGCTGATATCGGCGTGCCCGAGCAATTCCTGTACGGCGCGTAGATCGCCCGAGGATTCCAGCATGTGACTAGCGAAGGAATGGCGCAGCATATGCGGGTGTACGTGTACATCAATGCCCTGTTTCTGCGCCCACGCAGCAAGCCGCTGCTGAATTGATCGCGTTCCGATGGGCTTACCGCGACTGCCGAGAAACATTTGCGCAGTGCCGGACTTATCCAGTTCATGTCGTCGGGCCAGCCAGTCGCGTACCGCCCGCACGGCGTGTTGACCGACCGGTACATTGCGCTGTTTGTTGCCCTTTCCGGTGACATGCACCATGTTGCCGCTGAGATCCACATCGTGGATACCCAGGCCCGCCAGTTCTGAAACCCGCAGGCCGGATGAATAGAGTAATTCGAACATCGCGCGGTCGCGCACGGCGAGCAAATCGGTTTCATCCGAGTCCAGCAGGGAGGACATTTGATCGACATCCAGAACACGCGGTAGTTTTTTACCGGATTTGGGTGCGCGTACGCCCTGTGCGGGATTGCTTTGCAGCACCGACTGTTCGATCAGAAAATTGAAAAACGAGCGGGTCGATGAGAGCAAGCGTTGCAGACTACGGCTACCACTGCCCTGGCGATGTCGCCAGGCAATGAAAGCGCGTATTTGATGACTATCGAGTTGTTGCCAGCTTTGAATCTGCTGTTGCTGACAATAGTCGAGCAGGGTATTCAGGTCACGACGATAGGCCTTCCGCGTCAGCGCGGAAAGATGATGCTGACTTTGCTCAAAGCTGTCGAGAAAGTCCTGCATATGTCTGTGCTCTCCTGTCTCGCATAAGCATCGAATCAGGCACGTTTGACCCAGGGGTCGAGGATTAGACTCAACACATCGCCCATGTGAATCAGCAGGTCAACACCCATGCCGGGCTGGTATCTGGCCGAATCGTTGCTGCCAATCACCAGCAAACCCTGCCAGTGATCGGTATGCAGCGGCACCATCACCACCGAGCCTTTATTCTCGTCATCCGTACCGAACAGGCTCTGATACTGTTCCTGCTTGAGACGACCACTGAAGGGCATCTCTGCATTCAGAACATCTTCGAACAGGCTCACCAATGGCGACTGGGCGGCGACAAATTCTTCCCCGGCATCCTGATCGATAAAAGCCGGTGCTCCGAAAATGCGCACGAACACGGAGTCGGCACCGAAACTTTCCGCCAGTTGCTCCTGCATGGTTGCAAAGATCTGCTGAGGCGAAGAGGCCTCCATCAACTGCAATGTAAGCCGGTGCATGCTGCGGATCAGGGCTTCGTTTTCGCTGGCAACATCCAGCAGTTCCTTGAAACGGCTACGCAGTTTGTTGTTCTCATCCCGGATCATCTGCACCTGACGCTCGACCAGCGAAATGGCCTGCCCACTGTCATGTGGTATTTGCAGTTCGGTTATTAATTCTGGGAAAGAGGTAAAAAACCCGGGGTTAAGCTTCAGGTAATCAGCGATCATCTGAGCCGATGGTTGCTGTTCTTCAATCAAGGTTTCGTCATTTTTTGTCATATATCTATTTGTCCTTCATATACGCGCGTTGCCGGTCCGGTCATGTACACTGGCTCACCCTCTCCCTGCCAGCTGATGTCCAGATGGCCGCCCGACAATTCTACATTCACTCGGTTGTCCAGTTCACCCTGAAGTATACCTGCCACGACCGCAGCACAGGCACCGGAGCCACAGGCGAGCGTCTCACCTGCACCACGCTCATAGACACGCAGACGAATCTGCTGCCGATTCACGACCTGCATAAAACCGACATTCACACCCTCCGGGAAGATGTACTGTCGTTGTATGATCGGCCCCAGGGAATTGACCTCCGCCTGATCCACATCCGCGACAGTGATCACGGCATGCGGGTTGCCCATAGAAACGGCAGAAAAGTTGACCACTTCTGTATCGAGATCGAGTATGTAACTGACCGCACGTGAGTCTAGCAACATCGGAATCTGTACCGGCTCCAGTCTCGGAGCACCCATGTTAACGGTGACCTGTCCGTCTTCATGCACCTTGAGTACGATCACACCTTCAGCGGTTTCGGCGACGCATTCGGTTCCGTTGATGTGCCCCTGTTGCTGCAGATATACCGCCACACAGCGCGCACCATTCCCACATTGGGAGACCTCGCCACCATCCGCATTAAAAATTCGATAGCGGATGTCTGCCTGCTCCGACCGTGCGGGTTCGATGAGCAGTAATTGATCACAGCCGATGCCGAAACGGCGATCGGCCAACAGGCGAATCTGGCTTATATCAGGTAGTTCTCCACCCTGCAGATGATCCAGCACGATAAAGTCGTTGCCCAGGCCATGCATTTTTGTAAATGAAATTCTCATCCGCGCAAGGTTACCGTCACAGCGATCAATTGCAACTCGACGAACATCAAGATTCCACGGGCTCCACGTCCTCGTTGATCATATGCAGGGTTCGGGTTGGGAATGCACACTCCGCACCATTCGCCTCAATAATCCTGAGGATCTGCAATAACACGTCCTGCTTGATGACGTGAAAGTTCACCCAATCCGTGGTTTTTGTAAATGTGTAGACAAAGAATTCCAGTGAGGATGCCGCAAAACTATTGAAATTTACAATCAGCGTTTTATCGGTATCAATGTCGTCATGTGACTCCAGCATTGTGCGCACCTGTTGCACGATGGTTTCCATCTTGCTCGCGTCGTCATAGCGGATGCCGATGGTTTCATAGATACGGCGGTTGGTCATCCGTGATGGATTCTCTACCGCGATATTGGCAAAGGTCGCATTGGGTATATACAGTGGACGTTTGTCAAAGGTGCGGATCATGGTCAGCCGCCAGCCGATTTTTTCTACCGTACCTTCTATCTGTCTATCCGGTGAGCGTATCCAGTCACCGACCTCGAAGGGGCGATCCAGATAAATCATCAGTCCACCAAAGAAATTGGCCAGCAGATCCTTGGCGGCAAAACCAACAGCGATACCACCAATACCACCGAAGGCCAGTACCCCGGAAACACTGAAACCGAGCGTCTGCAGCGCCACCAGGACCGAGGTGATGATCACCGATGCACGTAATAATTTGGCGAGAGCGTCCAGCGAAGTGCGATCGTAGCTTACGTCTTCCTCCAGGGCCTTCGCATGCAGGTTTGCTTCCCCACGCGCGATGAGACCGACCACAAACCAGGCGATCATGATGATCACGCCAACATCACGCAGCGGGCCTACCGCACTAAAAATCGTTGCATCGGTACGCGCCTCGATGATTTCCATCGCAAAGGCCAGACCGATAATCCAGATCAGGTAGCCAAGCGGTTTACGTAAGGCGCCGATGATCGCATCGTCCCAATGCGTTTTAGTATTCACCAGTTTTGCATACAGTTTGCTGAGCAAACGTTTCTGCATAAAGTTGATCACCAGCGTGCAGAATACGACGATGAAGACCTGCACGATCCAGGACTCGGTCATAAAAAACCCACTGAGCTGTTTTAGTATTTGCTGAATATCCATGTCCATTCTTTTGTGTTTATCTCTCTTCTAACATCGATTTGTCTTACTTGCTTAGTACACCACGTTAACCTGATAACCCATTTTTTCCAGCAGACTTAGCAGTCCACGTTCACCTGGCAGGTGTAATGCGCCAACCGCAATGAAGGCATTCCCTTCCACCAGCATTGGCTTAATCCGTTTGACCATGCGCACATTGCGCTTCCACAACAGCGCCTCCATCAGACGTTCATAACTCTTATCCTTACCAATAACATATTTACCGGCAAAGGCGAGCAGTCCGGCCAGATCGCGCTGCAGGTAGAGTCTCTTCATCTGCTGAATATCATCGCGCAGTCGGCTGTGATGGCAAACACTGTCACGCAACAGGGACAGTTGATCACGGACCGACATATTCTCCAGCACCTGACCCTGTTCTTTCAGGGTCTCAAGTCCATAGACTCTGGCACCTTTCTCGCGCGCGCGATCCATGAGCATCATGTCCAGCGGCACACCACTGCCCGGCTCTGGCCCATTGAGCGTCAGATAGGCGGCCCAGGGTTTCATCCTGTCAACCACCTGTTCCGGATAACCAAACTGGGACAGATGATGTACCGTCTTTTTAAACAAAACCTTACTCATCATTTTGGAAAGGCGTCGGGCATCCTGATAAAAAAACATTCTACTAAATTCGATCAGTGGTTTCCCATCCAGCAGGGCCTCCATCACAAAGGTGTCGGACTGCATGAAAATTCGATCAACTTCCCGAGGTAGATTCGTAACATCATGATCGGCGAGGTGGATGGTGCCAAACAGGTAGTTATCCTGCATACCTTCCCTGGAAATTCGCCAGAGCACACCACTGGCATGTGCCACCTCACCCAGATCCAGTTTCTCAACCGCCTGGATTGGCCGGCACCCTTTCACCACATAGGCGCTATGTCCCTGCAGGCTGAGCAGCAACATGGCTATCATGAACAACAATTTTAAGTGCATATTTTTCAAGTTAATTCATCATCACCAAAATCGAGTTCCGGATTCGAATCCAGCTGTCGTAGCTGATCAGACACCTGCAACCAGCGTTCACTGGCCTGCAGGCTAGCGAGAGAAATATCATGCCGACCATGCATCCGCATTAAGCGCGCCTGCAACATCGGCTGATCGAATGTTTGCAGGCCTTTGAGTACCGTATTGGCGGCCTCCGGATCATTACACACCAGCACCATATCGCAGCCCGCATTCAGCGCCGCCTCGGTTCTTTGTAGTGGCGTACCGGCCACGACCGCACCGGCCATACTGATATCATCACTGAAAATCACACCGGTAAAACGCAGTTGGCCGCGCAGGATCTTCTGTAACCAGAAACCGGAAAAACCCGCCGGCTGCTCATCCACCTGGGGGTAGATCACATGGGCTGGCATAATTCCCGCCAGTCCCGCGTTGATCAGGCGTTCAAACGGGATCATATCCTGCATCTCGATGTCCACCAGGCGACGATCATCCACCGGGATTTCATGGTGCGAATCGGCCTCTACCGATCCATGCCCGGGAAAGTGTTTTCCCACCGCAGGCATGCCTGCCGCCTGCATGCCGCGCATATAGGCACGCGCAAGTAAATAAATTGTCTCGGGATCTTTATGGAAGGCACGGTCGTTGATCACGCGACTGATACCCGCGCCAACATCCAGCACCGGGGCAAAACTGAAATCCACCCCAACGGCACGCAGCTCAGAGGCCATGATCCAACCACAGTCTTCCGCCAGCTTCAGGCCTTTCTGCCTGTCCTGATCATAGAGTTGACCAGCCTTCGCGCAGGCCGGCAGGCGCGTAAAACCCTCACGAAAGCGTTGTACCGCACCACCCTCGTGGTCGACCGCGACCAGCAGGCGAGGTGTTCGCAACGCATGGATCTGGCGAATCAGATCGGCGATTTGTTCGAGATCCCGGTAGTTACGACTAAAGAGTATGACGCCGCCCACCAGCGGGTGCTGCAACATCTTGCGCTCTTCCCTGAGTAATTCGCAGCCCTTGAGGTCGACCATGATTGGACCGAGTGACATATTTTCTTTCCTGTTTCTGCTGTTAGGCGTGATTGGCCGGCATTATATCCTGTGTTTGCGCGCCGTCATGTCTGCTGCGCGTGAGTTGCACATCCAGCCGGTCGCGCACTGCATCACCCAGCCGATTGATCGAGAGCACGACCAGAAACATCGCCATACCCGGTGCGATCACCATATGCGGTGCGACCAGCAGATAGCGACTCCCGTCACGGATCATGCTACCCCAGGAAGCGGCGGGGGCCTGTACCCCCAGCCCCAGAAAAGACAGTCCGGCTTCGGCAATCACAACGGCGGCGATGCCGAAGGTCGCCTCAATAATCAGTGGCGCAAGGATCAATGGCAGTATGTGTTGCCACAGCAGGGCATACACGGGTCGCCCCAGTGCCAGCGCCGCCGTCACATGATCACGGTGTTTCACCGACAGGGTCTGCGCCCGCGCAAGCCGGGCAAAACCAACCCAACCGATTACGCTCAGTGCGATCACGACGTTATCGACCCCCGGTCCCAGTACACCGGCCAGCGCAATCGCCAGCAGGATACCCGGAAAGGCGAGGAACACGTCCATCACCCGCACCAGTAGATGATCCCAGAAGCCGCCCAACCACGCGCTAAGAATTCCAACCGTGATCCCCACCACTGAGGACACCAGCACCACACTGAACGAGATCAGAAAAGAGGTCTGCGCACCCATCACCAGGCGTTCGGCGATCGAACGCCCGAGGTCGTCGTAACCCAGCCAGGCGTTTAGTTCAGGGGGCTGCAGGATTTTTTCCAGCTGTATATATTCAGGGTTGAGGTTCAGTAATGCGGCCAATGCCGCCGCCAGGGCCCAGAGCAGAAGTAGCAGTATTGCCATGCGCGTCATCATTGTTGTGCCAACCTGATACGGGGGTCGATCCATGCGTACAGGAGGTCGGTACCCGTGTTGACCAGCACATAGCTGAGACTGATTAATAGGATACAACCCTGCACCAGTGGGTAGTCACGACGCTGGATTGATTCAATGGTTAACTGGCCAATACCCGGCCAGGAAAAAATCACCTCGGTGATCACCGCCCCCCCCAGCAAAACCCCGAGCTGTAAGCCCAGAATTGTAATAACAGGCAGTGCGGCATTGCGCAGGGCGTGATGAATCAACACCTGATAGCTGGTCAGTCCCTTGGCGTGCGCGGTGCGAATATAGTCCTGTTGCAGGATCTCCAGCAGTGCCGAACGCACCATGCGCGACAGGATCGCCGCCATCGCAGTGCCCAGGGTCACAGCGGGCAGTACCAGTGAGGCAGGACCCGACTGGCCGCTCACTGGAAACCAGCCTAGCCAGAGGGAAAACACCAGGATTAACATCGGTCCCATCCAGAAATTCGGGATTGAGACCCCAAGCATGGAAAATGCCATCGCCCCCTGATCCCAGACACTGCCCCGGCGGGTGGCAGACAGAACCCCGGCTGGCAGGGCCAGAAGACAGGCTATCAGCAAGGCCGCCACCGCCAGTTGCAGGGTGGCAGGCAAACGCTGCAGGAGAATATCGGTGACGGGCTGTCGAGAATGCAGGGAACTGCCCAGGTCGCCCTGCAGCAGACGCCCAAAATAATCCGCCGCCTGTGCAAGCAGTGACTGGTTCAGTCCCAGTGCTTCACGCAAGGCCTGTTTGTCAGCGATGCGCGCCGACTCACCCAGCATCACCTCCACCGGGTCGCCAGGAATTAGATGAATGAGGAGAAAGACCAGGCTCACGACACCTATCACCACCAGCAGGGCACTCGACGCGCGAGCTATCAGAAATCTCAGCATGTGATGATTATCACTGTATTGGAACAGGGCGGCAAAAGTTTAGGGCTTTTTTTTTCAGACTCCTGTTACAATCATTTCACACCTACATCTACACTTCTGTCACTTATGGATTACTCCCACATCGATGATGGCCCGGAACAGGAACCGGGCAACACCAGTATTCTCCAGCGCTTTATTGAGTTGTTCGTGCGCGCCGCCGGTATGCTCCTGCTGGTGATCGGTCTGGTACTGGGGTTTATGGTACTAAAGGAAGCATGGCTGCTTTACAACCAACCGACCAATATTGAGCGTTTTGTGGTGGCCATTGAGCAGGGCTCAAACCTGGATCAAATCCTCGCCCCGAACAGTGAACCCAGCAATGAATCAACTATCAGTGAGTCCGAGACCCTGCTGCGTTATGGCACTATTCCCGAACCACCAGCGAGCAAACCGAAAAATGGCAGCTTCAACGAGTTCCGTCTGGCCTATTTTCCCGCCTGGTTTATAGCGATTGTGTTATTACTGCTGATTGGCCGCCTGGCCATTGCCGCGGTGAAAACCGGGGGTGAACTGGCCTTATATAATGTCCTCAGCAAGAAGGTCATTCGAAGCTTGATTCGGGAAATCAGGCACTAAGCCCCCGGCCTCGTGTATGCACAGTCTCCATGCGCTGTGTTGATCAAACCGCCGCGAAAACTGATCTATCGCAATTTATTCCAGACTCTGTCTTACTACACTGGTTGTTTTTACCTCGTAGGGATGAGTTTCCATGGATACCAAAACTGAAGAAGAACAGGAAAAAATCGCTGCCGTAGTTGCGGTACGTGAGGCCGACGATAAAAAGAAAGAGGCCAGCAAGGAGACCAGTGCTGCAGTACTGAAAGACATTCAGGACTTCAGGAAGCGCTTCGACTACTTCCTCAAACACCCCGATGAACTGATGGAGTTCCCCGAGATCGTCAGCTCCAGAGAGATGCTGGAAATCACCCATTCTCGCGGTGAATATCCCTACTCCGAGAAAATGCCTGTCAAGGAGTATGAAGAGCTCAAGGCAGAACTACAGGCCGAGCTACTCAAGGTCCAGTCCTGGGTTAAGGAAGAACAGCAACATGTTGTGTGTCTGTTCGAAGGCCGCGACGCAGCCGGCAAGGGCGGTACCATCAAACGCTTTATGGAACATCTCAACCCTCGTGCTGCCCATGTCGTAGCGCTCGAAAAGCCTTCTGAAAGGGAACAGGGCGAGTGGTATTTCCAACGCTATATGCGACATCTGCCTACCCGCGGCGAAATGGTGTTTTTTGATCGTTCCTGGTACAACCGCGCGGGTGTAGAGCGGGTCATGGGCTTCTGCTCTGCAAATGATTATCTGGAGTTTTTCCGCCAGGTTCCGTTGCTTGAACGTATGATCGTCAACAGCGGCATCCGTCTGAACAAATACTGGTTCTCGGTCACTCGCCAGGAACAGCTGCGACGCTTCCATTCGCGCAAACACGACCCGCTTAAGCACTGGAAACTGAGTCCCATCGATATGCAGTCACTGAGCCGTTGGGATCAATATACCAAGGCGAAGGAAACCATGTTTTTCCATACCCACACTGCTGATGCACCCTGGGCGGTGATCCTATCGGATGATAAGAAACGTGCTCGCATCAACTGTCTGCGACACTTCCTGCATAGTGTGGACTATCCAAACAAGGATCGTGAAATTGCCTGTGAACCCGATCCACAGATCGTCATCGATGCAAAACAGATGACGAAATCCTTCAGTCTGAAGAACCTCTAGTTTATCTACCTCACCCCGACTCGATGTCGGGGTGTTGTTCCCTGTGCGCTCTGCCCTGCCTGACCTGTTGAATAAAGACCTCAACCATCTGTGGGTCAAACTGACTACCTGAACGTTTTTCAATTTCTTCCAGAGCCTCACTAACGGATACACCTCGTCGATAGGGGCGATCATAGGTCATTGCATCAAAGCAATCGGCGATCGCGATAATGCGCGAATACAGCGGAATGTTATCTGCCTTCAGGCCATCGGGATAACCGTTACCGTCATACCATTCATGGTGATGCCTGACCGCCTGAATAATCAGTTTCATATCGCTGCTGTCTGACATCGGCATCAGGATCCTTACGGCCTTGTCGGGATGTTGCTTAATCAGTTCATATTCGTCATGCGACAGGCTTTCCTGTTTATTGAGCACCTGATCAGGCAAGCCGACTTTGCCGATATCATGCAGCATGCTGCTAAGCCTCAGGAGTTCCAGATCAACACCTGGCAAAGACAGAATTTCAGCAAGTTGCAGGGACAACGCCGTCACCCGCTCGACGTGACCACGGCTATAAGTGTCTTTCTCATCCAGAGATATAGCCAGTGACTCAACCAGTTTCAATAACACCCCCCGTTGTTTCTGGTAGCGATACCTCAGCTCGTGCACATAGAAGGTAATCAGTGTCGCAATGATAAAAATGATAAGCAGCGGGGAGAGATACATGCCAGGAGGATGGCTCAGATTGAACTGGGTAATCTGCTGCAAAAGCAACAGGTTCATCATCAGCAAGCTGATCAGATAAACGCTACGAAACCCCTCGGGTTTGCTTCGGGTCAGCAGCAGGGGCATACAGATATATAGAGCATGACGGTGCTTCTACCTTCTATAAAAATCTTCCCTGTCGTTTGTTTATACCGGCGCCATACCTTGACGCTATAGCCAGCCTGTTCTGAAATGCCTACAGACATACGAATCGAACGAAACAGAAACTCGGCCAGACAAAGTCCGAGTAAGTCTCTCGGAATATAACCAGGGGTGCATCTGCTCATTAATAACCACAAGAATCCTATGTGATTAAACGTCCTCCGTCAATCAGCGCCTATTGCCGGTGTTTTAACCGGGTCTTCTGGCATTGGCGCATAGATACAAACATGTATTCCCCCTCGTTGGTACAGATAAAGAATTTCACACTCTGGCCGATATAGGTCTCAATAAGGAGAAGCACAAGGGTCTCATTTCAACCAACAGGTTCGTTCATGTTTATGGAACATTGGAGTAAGGAGTCTAACGCTATTACGCCGGAGGCCAGAGAGGCTGCCGATCGCCAGTTACTGGATCGTCTTTACCGAAACACACCCTCTTCCCTGATCAGCACCCTTTTCGTTAGCGTTATATTATTAGTCTTGCTGTGGAACGAGGTAGAACAGAATAAGCTCTTCCTCTGGAGCACCTTGCTGCTTTTCGCCTCCTCTTTGAAGCTCATCATTTATCTGTCTTACTGTCGTCAGGCTAATTCGGAAACGGATAATGCCAGTTGGCTAAAGCGTTACCAGTTACATGATTTCTTCACTGCTGTTGCATGGGGCGCGGGCGGAATTTTGCTCTATTCTTCTTCCTCCATCCCTCATCAAACATTCCTGATTCTCGCCCTTGGCGGTGTGGCTGCCGGCGCAATACCGTTGCGCTCACCAAATTTGCCTGCTCTATTCATTTTCCTGCTACTGACACTGAGTCCTTTGACCATCCGACTGTTACTCGATGGCGACTCAATGCATCTGGCTATGGGAACAATGCTCATTCTCTATCTCGCGCTCTCGCTTAAGATTACGATGCAGTTTCATCACACCATCAAACGTGCGTTGGAACTACGCTATGAAAATGAACATCTGATCAAACACCTGACACAGAGCAAGGATCAAACCGAGCGTGCGAATAAGGAATTAAAAGCCGTGATTGCCCGGCATAAGTTCACTGCCAAAGAACTGGTTCAGGCGAAAGACAATGCCGAACTCGCCGCGCGTAGCAAGAGTGAGTTTCTGGCCACCATGAGTCATGAAATACGCACCCCAATGAATGGCGTCATCGGCATGGCTGAATTACTGCTCAACAGTGGTGTAACTGGCAAGCAACTTCGGTTCACGGAAACCATCCTGCATTCCGGACAAACCTTGCTGACCCTGATTAACGAGATTCTGGATTTTTCACGACTTGAATCCGGTAAAGTCGAATTACAGAATGAGGTTTTTGACCTGCAGGAACTGGTAGAGAATATTGGTGACCAGTTTGCCGCACGTGCACAACACAAAGGCATAGACATTATTTGCCAGTATCCTATAGAAGCGCATAAATACTTTGTAGGTGACCAGGACAAACTAAACCAGATCTTGAATAATCTGGTTGGGAATGCGATTAAGTTTACAGAACGTGGTGAGGTAACGATCAAAGTTCAGGTCATCGCCATGGAAGCACTTAAGTATCGCGTAAGATTAGAAATCTGCGATACAGGAATTGGCATCAAGGCAGAGGTACACAAGAAAATATTTGAATCTTTCTCCCAGGCCGATAGCTCCACCACCCGAAACTATGGTGGAACCGGTCTGGGACTCGCAATCTGCAGAAAACTGAGCGAACTGATGCAGGCACATATCGGTGTTGTGAGTCATCCGGGTCGCGGCTCCTGTTTCTGGCTTGAACTGGAACTTGAACCCGCAGAACAGTTGAACGCACAATTACCAACGGTAGAATTACGTGACCTCAGAGGCACCAGAATTCTCGTCGTTGAATCCAGTCAGGCGACCCGCGAAATTCTGGAGCATCAATTAAGTGGCTGGAATGCACTCTGCCACTGTGTTGAAACCCCCAGGGCCGCACTGCAAACCCTGCGCGAGGCAACGGCCGACAACACGCCGTACAGTGTGGTTGTTATCGATAAGAAAATGCCACAGATGGATGGTATTCAGCTCGCACATCAAATCAAAGCCTCTGACAAAATCAGTAAACCCTTCCTGATTTTATTGAGCCCTGTTTCCAGTCTCGCGGATACCGGCGGCTGGATGATGGCGGGAATTGATGGCTATCTGAGCAAACCGGTACGACAGGACGAACTGTATGCAACACTGTCCAGGTTACTTGGGCTCAACACAGTCATCGCCGCAAATAAAACCGGCCTGATCAAGCAGAAAACAGAACAAGCACATTTCAGTGGCAACATTCTTGTCGCCGAAGATAACGAGGTGAACAGCGAACTGGTCTCTCACCTGCTCACTATGCTGGGCTGTCGTTACCGAATTGTCGGAAATGGACAGGAGGCACTGGACGCGTTATTTAATTCTCCTCTGGATACCCTGCAGGATCCCTATGACCTGGTTCTGATGGATTGCCAGATGCCACTGCTCGATGGTTACCAGGCAACAGGCAAGATACGCCAGTTTGAAATGGAGGATGCCGCTAATGCGCATATTCCTGTGATAGCACTAACGGCCAACTCGATGGCGGGTGATAGAGAAAAATGCCTGGCCGCCGGCATGGACGATTATCTGAGCAAGCCTTTCAAGATTGAACAATTGACCGCGGTTCTGCAGAAATGGCTACCCCTGATCAGAGAAAATAATCAGAGTGAATTGGGTAACGCCACGTCACAGCAAGCGAACAAAAAGAAGAACAGTTCTACACATCTTGATCAGGCCGCGCTGCAAAAAGTACGAGCTATGCAACGCGAAGGCGCACCGGATATCGTACATAAATTGATCAAACTCTATCTGACCAACAGCCCTGCATTAGTAGACAGCATGGAGAACGCCATCGAATCGGGTGATGCAGAACAACTAAGGAACGCAGCCCATAGTCTCAAGTCCAGTAGCCTTTGTATTGGTGCTATGCAGTTGGGTGATTTGTGCAAAGATCTTGAGCATCGTTCTATCAAGGGACCGCTGAATGACATGATAGACAAACTGCAGGTGATTCAATTTGAATATGAAGAAGTCTGCAAGGCTCTGTCTTTAGAGCTGGATTCCGAGGCGGCATGAAATGACAAAAACGAGTCCCGACATGGCCGTCCTCATCGTTGATGACGATCTCACCAGCCGCTTTCTGGCCGAGGAAGCCCTGGCGGGTATGGGGTTCACAGTCCATACTGCTGACGATGGAGAACAGGCGCTGCGCGTTTTTCATGAAGTACACCCTGAAATTATTCTGCTGGATGTGATCATGCCAAATATGGACGGTTATACCGCCTGTGAGCAGATCCGCCAGCAGGAAGCCGGACGACACATACCCATCCTGATGCTTACCGGTCTGGACGATATTACATCAATTGACAGGGCCTATGAGGTAGGCGCGACAGATTTCATTACCAAACCGGTCAACACGAGTTTACTGATCCATCGCATTCGCTATATTCAGCGCGCCACACATACAGCGGATAACCTGCGCTTACGCGAAACACAACTCGCCAATGCACAACGTATCGCACGACTGGGTTACTGGAAATTAAACCTGTCGGATCAGTCACTACATTTATCTGACGAGATACTCACATTACTGGGCTATACCGACGCATCAAGTGGATTTGATTTCGCGGCATTTCTAAATGTTCTTCACCCCGAAGACAGAAGCTCTCTCGAAGAGTCACTAAGTGAAATTATTGAATCCGGTGAAGATCTTAATCTTGATCTACGCATCCTGCATGCCGATGGTTCTTTGAAAAACATCAATCTGGTCGCAGAAAAAACCAGCGATAGCGCTGATAAACCGATCCTGACCGGGACCATGCAGGACATCACCGAGAAGATCCGTTCTGAACGCCAGATCCGTAACCTCTCCTATTATGACAAGGTCACGGGTCTACCGAATCGACTGATGTTCAAGCGACAGGTTGCCAGGGCGCTATCCAGTGCACAACGTTTTCATCGCATGCTGAGTGTCGTGACACTGAATCTGGATCACTTTAAACGCGTCAATGAAACCTTTGGCATCGCGGCGGGCGACATCCTGCTCAAGCAGGTTGCTGCACGCCTGGTTGATACCGTGCGTAGTAATGATCTGGTGAGTTTTACAGGCCATCAGCAATTGAATGAACTGAAAACCGTGGTTGCTCATTTCGGTGGCGACGAATTCGTACTGCTACTGGAAGACATGCATTCGGCGGAGGATGCGGCCGTGGTTGCTAATCGCATCACGCGCGCGCTTGGAAAAGAATTTGATATCAATCAGAGCGGTGTCTGTATCACGGCCAGCATGGGTATTAGTGTCTATCCCGATGATGGCAAAGATGCCGACCAGTTAATGAAACAAAGTGTAGCAGCACTTTATCATTCGAAAGATGAAGGTCGTCAACGCTACAATTTTTATACACCTAATATGAACGCCAGGGCGTTTGAACGTATGTCGCTGGAATCCAGCCTGCGCAAGGCACTGGAAGATGACCAGTTTGAACTCTATTATCAACCCAAGGTGAGTATTGATGGTTCAACCGTAGTGGGTACCGAAGCCTTACTGCGCTGGCAACACCCCGAGTTTGGCACCGTTTCTCCAGCCAAATTTATCCCCATCGCCGAGGAAAGCGGGCTGATAGTACCTATCGGTGAGTGGGTCATCCGACGCGCCTGTCAGCAGATCAAACAATGGCAGGAAAAGAACATGCCTCGCCTTCGAGTTGCGGTTAATCTCTCGGCACAACAGTTTAGTGAAAATAATCTGGATACATTACTCACCATGCTGTTGAATGAAACCGGTATTGACGCATCCTGTCTGGAGCTCGAAATAACCGAAACCCTGATGATGGCGGATCTACAAAACACCACATTGATGTTGAAAAAACTCACCGACCTGGGCCTGCATATTTCTATCGATGATTTTGGTACGGGCTATTCCTCACTCAGTTATCTAAAAAAATTCCCTCTGCATACCCTGAAGATTGATCAATCTTTTATACGTGACCTTATGAATGATCCGGATGATGCTGCGATCGTCAGAGCGATTATTTCCCTCGCCCATAATCTACGTTTGAACGTTATTGCAGAAGGCGTGGAGAACATCGAAACACTGGAATTTCTGCAGCAACAAAAGTGTGACGAGGTTCAGGGCTACCTCTATAGTCCTCCCTTACCCGCCGACAAGTTTGAGGCCTGGCTATGTGAAAGGAATAGCCGAGCCTGTGCGTAAAGGCAACGCAAATGTGTAATCGTCATTCACTAACGCGGCGCCTGTGGTCCGAGCAATTGCTGCATCGACACACCATCCAGGCCCTGTTCAATGACGAACAGTCCAAACCCTATCGGCAGGATCACATAAACCATTGAGAAAGCAATCAGGCCCATGGAAGAACCAAGCGTTTTACGGAAAAAATCCAGACGCACTTTATTAGCCGGAAACTGTGCCCTGGTCACAAGTACATAGAGACCATAGATCAGCATAATGCTGCCGACGACTACTGTCAGGGTATTCATTGTTTTCTATTGTCCTAATATGCAGGAAATACGTTTCGCAGGATACCAGCATATTACGTCTTCTGTCCTGCTCAGGGAGCAGAAAAGAGGCCGCAGGCGCTGATAAAGGCATATACTTCAGTGATAAAACTAAAGACGTAATATCTGACTCAGATCAACAGGTAATTCGATTATCCAGCGGCGTATAATTGCTGTACATATGCTTAATACAGAGAACGTATAATCACTCTATATGACTAACGTAAGTACATCAAAACATGCAAGCACAGAGAAATCCTAGACGCTGTATAGACAGCGTCAGGAGCGGCGGTAAAGCTCTGCTGTTGTCAGTATTACTGCTGGCATCGGGCATTGCGTGTGCCGCCCCACCTCAACCGATAAGCTTACAGTTACGCTGGCTGCATCAGTTTCAATTTGCCGGCTATTACGCGGCTAAACAACAGGGTTATTATCAGGAAGCGGGCCTGGATGTCGAGATAGTTGCCGGTTCACCACAGCGTCGCTCGGTTAATGAGGTGTTAAGCGGTCGTGCAGATTTCGCCGTCGCCAACAGTGAGGTTCTGTACCACCGTTTACAAGGTAGACCACTGGTTGCGCTGGCGGCCATATTCCAGCATTCGGCCTCCGCATTCCTGGTCAAACAACAATCCGGCATTCGCAGCCCCCAGGACTTCGTCGGCCGACGTTTAATGATGATTAACACCGAGGCCAATATTGAACTGGTCGGCGTGCTGGGTAAGGAAGGTCTTGATCCAGATAGCGTAGAGATAATAGACAGCAGTTTTAACATTAATGACCTGATTAATGATCGCACAGACATTTTCAGTTCCTACATCACCAACGAACCTTACCTGCTATCGGAACTGAATATCCCTTATAACGTGATTAGCCCCGCGAGCTATGGGATCGATTTCTACAGTGATGTGCTGTTTACCACTGAAGCAATGCTTGAAAAATCACCGGATGTGGTCAGGGCATTCCGAGCAGCCTCATTGCGCGGATGGTCCTACGCCCTGCAATATCCGGAAGAGATCATTCAGCTCATAAAAGACGAATATGCCAGTAATAAAAGTCTGAAGCATCTGCGCTTTGAAGCAGGAAAAACAAGAGAACTAATCATGCCGGATCTGATTCAGATCGGGCACATGAATCCCGGCCGCTGGCGACACATGGCGGATACCTTTGTCAGTGAAGGTTTTATCGAACCGGGCTATTCATTGGAAGGTTTTCTCTATGATCCTTATGAGGAACCTGATTATTCAGGCTGGTTGAAGGCCATCGCCGGGCTGCTGGGTATTATTGTGCTGTTCAGCGCTGTCTCTGTCTTTTTATACAGGTTTAACCGGAAGCTACACAGGCAGATAGAACGTCGTGAGCGCGCAGAGAAAGACTCCTCTCGCCAGAAAAGTCTGTTTGTTGCAATCTTCAATAGCACCCCGGATGCCACCATCCTCTGCGATACCGAAGGTACCATATTAATGTGTAACCCGGCCTTCACGCGCACCTTCGGCTATCAGGCAGATGAGATCACCGGACAAACTGCAGACTCACTATGCGAAGACAAGGAATGTTGTGTGGCGCAGGGCCTGCTTCAGACTCAATCAGCAAACCTTGCCACACCGATTTCTTACGAAATGAATTATCGACGTAAAAATAATGAGGTTTTCCCCTGCGAAGTGCAGGGTTGCAGAATCGATCGTGATCAGGAAGTGCTGGGTCTGCTGCTGGTCATACGGGATATCACACTACAAAAACAAACACAGGCAGAAATCACCCGCCTGGCGATGACGGACTCACTGACAGATCTTGCAAACCGTTATCACTTTGAGCAGAGCCTGCAGGAGACTATTTCTCTCGCCAAAAGAAATGATCAGCAGGTCTCCCTGGCTCTGATGGATCTGGACTTCTTCAAGCAGGTGAATGACCTCCATGGCCATGCAGTTGGTGACGCAGTGCTCTTGCATGCAGCCTCTGTGCTGAAAAAAACATTCAGGCAATCGGATCTTATTGCACGTATTGGTGGTGACGAATTTGCGATCCTGATGTATGCACCCGACAGCCCCGAATTTGCGCGTGTGCCGGCTGAACGTGTCATTAAAGAACTCTCCAGCCCAATTATAATTGATGGTCATGAGATAAGCATTGGTGCAAGCTTTGGTGTGGCCACATACCCCACTGACACTGACAATCAGAAAGACCTGCTCATCTATGCTGATGTTGCCCTGTATGATTCAAAAAACCGGGGACGAAATTGCTGCACACTGTATGAGAAAAAACAGGAAGATATAAATCAGCTAGCCCCTGAATGACGGCCTCCAGCGGCTCAATAAAGAGCCTGGGTCAGCCCTTGATCATCACCTTTACACC
>JBFIID010000006.1:0-25602 GCA_041601415.1 Gammaproteobacteria bacterium | reverse complement strand
TGTTTCAAACAGCGTGGTGCCTGCTACATGAACCGCAACAAATCGGAACTTCACGCACATGGATGAGCTTGACCGGAAAATAATTAATCACCTGCAGGACGGTTTCCCTATCAGTGATCGTCCCTATGCCGAGGTCGCCAGTACCCTCGGCATTGATGAAGATGTGTTGATAAGCCGCATAGAATCCCTGCTGGCTGATAAAACACTGAGTCGATTCGGTCCCATGTACCACGCCGAGCGCATGGGTGGTGGACTGTCCCTGTGTGCGATGAAGATTGAACCCGGCGAATTTGACCGAATAGCAGAAGTCGTCAATGCCTATCCCGAAGTGGCGCACAACTATGAACGTGATCATGCCCTGAATATGTGGTTTGTACTCGCCACTGAAGACGAGGATGGCATCAGCAAAACGCTGGCGGAAATCGAAAAAAGTACGGGGTACAGTGTCTACAATATGCCCAAGCTTGAAGAGTTTTTTGTGGGGCTAAAATTATGTGTGTAAACACCCGTCTCGTAGATAATCTCTTCACCAATGAAGAACTGGATCGACAGATTATTAGCCTGAGTCAGACCGGACTTCCCCTGGTTGCACAGCCCTATCATGCGCTCGCCGAACAACTGGGGGTGACTGCGGAACTGGTTATGGAGCGCATGCGCCTGATGCTGAATGAAGGCAGGATTCGACGCATTGCGGCAGTACCGAATCACTATGCGATTGGCTATAAGGCCAATGGCATGAGTGTCTGGGATGTGCCCGATGAACTCATCCGGACGGTCGGCCAGCAAGTGGGCAATCTCGACTTCGTGAGTCACTGCTATCATCGACCCCGTGCGTTACCGGAATGGCCCTATAACCTGTTTGCCATGGTGCACGGCCATGATCGCGAAGAGGCCAATGCCAGAGTCGAAGAAATTGCCGCCCTGTTGGGTGATGTCGTCCGTTCACACACGGTGCTGTACAGCACCCGAATTCTGAAAAAAACAGGTCTTAGAATTAAACCATCCGGCAGGAGTAACTAATGTTTCGTGTCAGCCAATATATGAAAACCCTCGCAGGAATCGGTTCACAGCGTCCTGCAGGGAAACCGCCCGGTCCGGTCGTGATCTGGAACTTGATTCGTCGTTGTAACCTCACCTGTAAACATTGTTATTCGATCTCCGCAGACACCCACTTCCCGGGTGAGTTGAGTACCGATGAAGTCTTTACGGTGATGCAGGATTTGAAGGATTTCCATGTGCCGGTACTCATCCTGTCGGGTGGTGAACCCCTGCTCCGACCGGATATCTTCGAGGTGTCCGCACGTGCTAAAGAGATGGGCTTTTATGTTGGACTGTCTACCAACGGTACACTGATCGATGAAACTAATATCGAAGACATTGCCCGTATAGGTTATGACTACGTCGGTATTAGTCTGGATGGCATCGGTGCAACACACGATAAGTTCCGTCGTCGCGAAGGCGCCTTTGATGAATCATTACATGGCATTCGCCTGTGTCTGGAATCCGACATTAAAACCGGCATCCGCTTCACCCTGACGCAGGACAATGAAGATGAACTACCCCAGTTACTGGAACTGATGAAGCGCGAAAACATTCATAAGTTCTATCTGTCCCATCTCAATTATGCCGGTCGTGGCAACCGTAATCGTAAAGATGATGTCGTTCATCAGGTGACACGCAGGGCGATGAACCTGATTTTTGAGGCCGCATGGGAAGATGCCAGCAACGGTGGTGACCATGAATATGTGACCGGTAATAATGATGCCGATGGTGTTTATCTTCTGCATTGGGCGGCAGATCGTTTCCCTGAAAAAATTCCGCAATTGCGCGAGCAACTGGCACGCTGGGGCGGAAACTCCTCCGGGGTCAACATTGCCAACATCGATAACCTTGGCAATGTACATCCCGATACCTTCTGGTGGGATTACAACCTTGGCAATGTAAAACAACGACCCTTCTCGGAGATCTGGCCTGACACAACGGATCCACTGATGGCGGGCTTCAAATCAAACCCGCGTCCGCTCAAGGGCCGATGTGGGGCCTGCAGCTATCTCGACGTGTGTGGCGGTAATACACGCGTCCGTGCGCATCAACTCTACGGTGATCCATGGGCGGAAGACCCGGCCTGCTATTTGGATGATGAAGAAATCGGTTTGCAGGAGAATAAGGTCTGTCATGCCTGAATTTTCCCTGCGCACAGGTCTGTTAAGCCTGTCGATGATGTTCTCTCTGGCAAATATATCAGTTGCCAGTACAGCAAGTGACGAAGCAGTAAAAACCCTGTTCAAACAGCACTGTGCCAGTTGCCACGGTTTGCAGCGACTGGGTGGTATCGGCCCGGCCCTGTTACCGGAAAACCTGAAACGACTGAAACCCGCCAAAGCCGTGAAGACCGTTGCGAATGGTGCGCCGGCGACACAGATGCCGGCCTTCTCGGCATTGCTTAAGGAGACAGAGATACAGCAACTGGTCGACTACATCTATACCCCGTTGGCAGAGCTTCCGGACTGGGATATAGACGCGATTCGAGACAGCCGCATCATCTACTACACCATGGATAGTTTGCCTGCAGTGCCTGTCCACAGCGCAGATCCGCTGAATATTTTCATGGTGGTCGAGGCAGGAGACCACCACATATCGGTTCTGGACGGTGACAAATTCGAGGTCATCAATCGTTTCAAATCCCGCTTTGCCCTGCACGGAGGCCTCAAATATTCACCGGACGGTCGCTTCGTTTACATGGCTTCTCGTGATGGCTGGATCTCTAAATACGATTTACATAGCCTGAAAATGGTGGCCGAGATTCGTGCCGGAATTAATACCCGTAATGTTGCGGTATCCGGTGATGGTCGTTACCTGATGGTCGGCAATTACCTGCCCCACTCGCTGGTGTTGCTGGATGCCCAGGAACTGAAACCGTTGAAAGTAATTCCGGTGGAAGACGACTCTGGCAACAGTTCCCGTGTGAGTGCTGTCTACGATGCCGCGCCACGTAGCAGTTTTATAGCGGCACTAAAAGACATTACCGAAGTGTGGGAAATTTCCTATGCTGATGACCCACCCTATTATGGTTTCGTGCATGACTATCGTGATGAGGGTGTGCCCGATCAGGAACCCTTCCCGGTACGACGCATTCGTCTTGACGATTACCTTGACGACTTTTTCTTTGATCAAAGCTATGTCCACCTGATGGGCGCAGCACGCAATGCGAAGAATGGTCAGGTGGTGGATCTGGATCTCGGACGCAAGACCGCCAACATGGAGCTCAATGGTCTCCCCCATCTCGGATCGGGGATCACCTGGTCGTGGCAGGATAAACAGGTAATGGCAACACCCAACCTGAAGTCCGGTGAAGTGAGTGTCATCGACATGCAGGACTGGAACACCATTAAACGGATAGAAACCCTGGGGCCCGGATTCTTTATGCGCAGTCACGAAAATTCACCGTATGCCTGGGTAGACACCTTCTTCGGACCCAATAAAGATGCCATGCAAGTCATCGACAAACGAAGTCTTGAAATCGTCAAAACCCTGCGCCCGGTACCGGGCAAAACCTCAGCTCATATTGAGTTCGACCGGGATGGCAGTCATGCCTTATTGAGCATCTGGGAGATGGATGGTCTACTCATTGTCTATGATGCAAACTCCCTTGAAGAAGTAAAACGACTTCGAATGAAAAAACCTTCTGGCAAATATAATGTCTACAATAAGATAAGCCGTTCAGAAGGCACCAGTCACTAAGTTTTTATTGACCACAGTCCTATGAACATTTACATCTACATTTGACCGGTACAGGGGACAGACGATGAGCAGACTAAAGCTGGGGATCATAAGCTTTGCATTTGGTTTTTCGGGGCTGGCGCTAGCCGCAGACCATGCAGTCGATATTAAAGATTACACATTTGTGCCACAGACAATCACTATCAGCGTTGGCGATACGATAACCTGGACGAATCGCGAAAAACGCCAATATCACAGTGTCTGGTTTGAAGAGTCCGGTGAACCCGAAACCGACTATTTTTTCCCGGATGATGAATACCAACGCAGCTTTGACGAAGCCGGAGAATTTCATTATCGCTGTGGGCCACACCCGGAGATGACAGGTACAGTTATCGTTAAATAATGCCGTATCTAAAAAACGACTCCCGGATCAGAACGATGTCAGAGCATTCATCATAATAAACAGGTGACCTATGTTCAAAATGCTAACCACAATCCTTTTGCTAGGACTACTACCTGTACATGCATTGCAAGCCGAGACACGCACGGCGGATGCAATCATCGATGAAGTCTGTAAACACTGTCATGGCAGTGATGGGCAGGCCTCTAATGTCGAATACCCTCGCCTGGCCGGGCAGCACAAGGCCTATCTTATTAAACAATTGCAAAACTTCAGGAGTGGTAAACGTATTGGCACCATGAATGAGATGGCATCGGGTCTGGATGATAATGAAATTATTGCACTGGCCGATTTTTTCAGTCAGCAACAACCAGAATCGCACCGTGTACGAAACAAAGCACTGGCCGCCGTGGGTGAGTATATTTTCCATGAAGGTAACAAATATTCCGGCGTGACTGCCTGTAAGTCCTGTCATGGCGAAGACGGTGGCGGCACCACCGTGTTACCTCGTCTGGCCGGTCAACATAAGCGTTACGTATCCACCCAGCTTGAGGACTTTGGCTCACGTCAGCGTACCAACGACAATGCCATCATGCACTCCGTCGCCTCAAAACTCACCGAACTGGAGCGTGAGGCGGTTGCCCTTTATGTGAGTGGCCTGCCTTAAATAAATCCAGACGAAATACCTTTGCCAGATGCGTTTCAAAATGGCTGGATTTCCGCCATTTTTGATGCCGGATTTGCTGGTCAAAAAACCACTGTATCAGCTACAAATTGACCTATATCTCCTTCAGGAAGAATTATTTTTTTGCACTTGATGCATATCAAGGAGAGTGGTTTTTAATCACCAGAGAATGACATCCGATGATAGCCCTAAATTTGAAACCCAGACTATCTTTCCGTCAAAGCAAACATCTAAGGATAATACGATGAAAAAAGTGAAATACGCTCTTTCTGCTCTTAGTATGGCAGTTGGCTTGGCTGCAACGGGCATGAGTATGTCTCTATCAGCGGCTGAACCTACACTGTCAAAGGCAGACTTTGAACAAGCTCAACTCCATTATTTCCAGCGTTGCGCCGGTTGTCACGGTGTCTTACGTAAAGGTGCAACGGGTAAAAACCTTGAGCCCGAAAACACCCTCAAGAAAGGTCAGGAACGCCTGGTAAAGATCCTGACTTATGGTACTGAAGGTGGTATGAATAACTTCGATGACATCTTTAACAAGAAAGAAATCGAAAACCTGGCGACATTTATTCAGATGACACCTCCAGTGCCACCAGAGATGACGCTGACACAGATGCGCACTCATACAAAGGAATACATCGCACCTAAAGACTACCCTACCAAGCCACTGCACGGCCTCAACTGGAAAAACTTCTTCGTTGTCATTGAACGTGATGCCGGTAAGGCTGCTATCGTTGATGGTGACACCAAGAAAATCGTCACCCACATCAATACTGGTTATGCCGTACATGTGATCAAGGGTTCTGAACATCATAAAACGCAACACGCCAAGGATGTCGGTCGTTTCTGGTACACCATTGGTCGTGATGGCAAGGTTAATAAAATCGATCTGTGGCAAACACCTGACAAGATGCTGGTTGCAGAAACCAAGATGGCCTATGACGCACGTGACATCGCCGTTTCAGGTGATGGTAAATATGTCATCGCTGGCGGTTACTGGCCACCACACTTTGTCATCATGGATGCCGAAACCCTGAATCCACTGAAAGTGGTTTCCACCCGTGGTTACAACACCAAAGGTGATTATGTCAACGAAGCGCGCGTAGCCGCCATCTACACTACCCCAAATGAGCCAACCTTCATGGTAGCCGTTAAAGAACTGGGTCAGATGTGGCAGGTGGATTACACCGATCTGGACAACCTGCGTATCGATCACATCGACTCAGCAGAGTTCCTGCATGATGGTTTCTTCGATCCGAGTGGTCGTTATTTCCAGATTGCTGCTAACGCATCTAACAAGATGGTCGTAGTCGATACCAAGGAACGTAAGCTGGAAGCCATGATTGATGTTGATAAGCTTCCCCATCCTGGTCCTGGTGCTAACTGGATTGATGAGAAGTGTGGCCCTGTCGGTGGTACCACCCATCTGGGTACCGGTCTGGTGTCTGTCTGGGGCAATGACCCAATGGGACATCCTGATCAGGCCTGGAAGCTGTGCTACGAAGTTGAAACCGATGGTGCTGGTGTCTTCATCCGTACCCACGAAACATCTCAGTACGTTTGGGCCGATCAGCTGAAACACCCTGAACCTGAAGTACAGCAGTCTGTCGTGGTCTTCGACAAGAAGACACATAAGATTGTTAAGGTGATCAGGGTTACCGAGGAAGCAGGTAAAGCGGCGCTGCACATGGAGTTCAATCAGGACGGAACTGAAGTTTGGGTCTCTGTATGGAATCGTAAAGATGCCAAGAACCCTACGGGTGAGATCGTTGTTTATGATGCGAAAACCCTGGAAGAAAAGGCACGTATCAAGGGCCTGACTACCCCAACGGGTAAATTCAATGTCTTCAACCGTTCAAATCATAAAACCTAAACGTTAAACCTGTGTAATAGCAGCCATAGCTCGTCTATGGCTGCTATCTCGGCCCAACAACCCTTCATAATAATACCGAGCAAGCCACGATGGATAATGAATCAATGAAAAAGACCGGCTTTCTGTCCCGCAAATTTATGCTGGGCACTACGATTGCAGGGGCAATTACCTTTATTTTTGTCGGCATCATTTTCTGGGGTGGGTTTAACACCGCCATGGAAGCGACGAATACCACCGAGTTCTGTATTAGTTGTCATGAAATGGAAGAAAATGTCTATAAGGAATATACACCAACGATTCACTATTCAAACCGCACCGGTGTTCGTGCGGGTTGTCCGGACTGCCATGTTCCTCGCCCCTGGATCCACAAAATGGTGCGTAAGATACAGGCAAGTAATGAAGTCCTGCATAAAATACTGGGAACCATTGATACCCCAGAAAAGTTTGATGAAAATCGTCTGAGACTGGCAAAGAATGTCTGGTCGGCGATGAAACTGACCGACTCTCGAGAATGTCGTAACTGCCATAACTTCGAGTCGATGAACCCCGAATTCCAGCGTCCACGCGCACGCAAACAACATTTAAACGCCTTTGAAACAGGCCTGACCTGTATTGATTGCCATAAGGGTATTGCGCATAAGAGTGTGCGCGACCAACTCTCCGATGAAGAAATCGAAGAAATTGAACGTCCCTTCCCCGCCTATATTCGTCATGTGCCTGACATCTATCTGGAAGGTATGAAGCGTGTAGAAGCCGCGGAAGCAAAAGCCGCAGAAGAAGCTGCTGCAGCCGAGAGCGCCGCTAAAGAGTCCGTACAGAAACGCATAGAAGCGGCTGTTGCCAGCGCACTGGCATCATCCGGAACTAGCACGGGTTCAGGTGCTGCAGTCGACGCTGGTTCTGATGCGAGTGCGAGTAGCATCACGGTAGACTGGAACAAGGCCAGCAGCCGTAAAGTGACAGTGTTTTATCCGGGCGAAACATCTATTGAGTGGGTGTTAAATGGTCGGGATCACGGTGGCGCAAGGCCGTTTGAAAAAGGCGGTGACCGCTGTACCACCTGCCACGACAAGGAAACGGCTGACATGGGCGCCAAGATCGTCAGTGGCGAGAAGGCCGAGTCCACTCCTATACCAGGCAAACGCGGCAGTATTCCTGTCGATGTTAATGCCACCTACGATGACGAGTATCTATACCTGCGCTTTAGCTGGAGCGACACGGAGCATGCCCCCGTTCCTTTTGTCGAGGGCGGCAAGATGGATACAAAGAATCCGATGAAACTCGCTGTGATGTTTGGTACCGACGATGTTGAGTATGTCGATCGCGCCGGTTGCTGGGCTACCTGTCATCACGACGCCAGGAGCATGCCAGACAAACCGGAACAGTCAGCATTAGATAGCAGTGAGTTCGCTGCTCACATCAATCTCAAGGATGGTGTGACTAAATACCTGAAAGAAAGCCGTACTGATCTGGAAGTGAAAGGACGACGTGGTAAGGCGCGTGGTGGTTGGGACAAGCTTAAGGACGCCGATGCGCTGAAAGCAGAGATGGACGCTGGTCGCTTTATGGATATCGTTCGCTATAACTCTGGCGACTCATCTGTAGAAGACGGGGTGATTCTGGCGGAACGCATCATGTCGGGTGGTCAGGGTGCAGAATTTGATGCGCGTCTGAATGCTGGAACCTGGTCCGTGCTGATGAAACGTAAACTCACTTCTGACAAGGCCGGTGACATCAGTCTCGCCAAAGACAAACTGTATAACTTTGGTTTTGCGATTCACGATGATTATGCCAATGGTCGTTTCCATCACGTCTCACTGGGTTATAAATTAGGTTTTGATAACCCTGAAGCAGAGATTAACGCCAGCAAACAGTAAGGGTACAGTTTGCCCTTCTCTACCAGGCCGCGTCGGTTTTAACCGACGCGGCATTTTTAATGCCCAATTCAATCTGTAACAGGCACGTAAGCCGTAACACGTCGTGCGACACTTGCAACATTAATTAAACAACTGCTGCTGTTCATCACTGAAACACCCCCAGAGCAAGACATTTCCCATGCTATTTAGCACATCTTAATAATTCCATTCTAAACAAAGGCTTAGCCCGTTATCTTGAAATGCCGCTGTTGCCATTCTTAGCCGTTCTGAAGTCTGGTGTGACTATTGCATGACAAATCTATTGAATAAAAAAATTGTTGAAATATCTGTTAGTTCACAAATAAGAATGGGGGAATCTTATGACCAATGTATTTTCCAGAGGCTTGTTAATCGTCTTCTTTTCAACGATAGCAAATATAACTTCGCTACAGGCGGCAGACACCACCCTGACTAAGGTCTGGGAGACAGACGCTATCTTCAAACTGCCCGAATCCGTGATCTACGATGTGAAACGAGACGTTCTGTATGTTTCGAATATCAATGAACATGGTTTTAAGCACCTCGGTAATGGTTTCATATCAATCGTTAGTACCAACGGTGATGTGAAACAGATGAAATGGGTCACCGGGCTTGATGCACCGAAGGGCCTGACCATTTTTAACGACAAATTATATGCCACCGATATTAATGCGCTGGTAGAAATTGATATTGAAAGCGGCCGGATCCTGAACCGCTATATTGCCCCTGCAGCGGTTCATCTGAACGATGTGGTTGCCGATAGCAAGGGACAGGTCTATGCGGCAGACACCCTCACTGACTCGATCTACCGGTTGAATAGTATTGGCTTATTCCCCGTCTGGTTAAGCAGTCCGGCCCTTGAGGCACCCAACGGTTTACATATCGAAGGCGATCAGTTGATTGTTGCCAGTTGGGGTTTCCCTACCGATGGTTTTGATACGGATGTACCCGGCCATTTGAAAAGCGTGAACCTGGTTACCAAGGCTATAAAGCCCCTGGGCAACGCTAAACCGGCCGGCAATCTGGATGGTGTAGAGGCCGACGGAAACGGTGCTTACTACGTAACCGACTGGATTAAAGGAACATTACTGTTAATCCAGCCTGATGGTTCTTTTAAAGAACTGGTCAAATTGTCGTCAGGTGCGGCGGATCATGAGGTCATACTGGATAAGAAATTGATCATCATCCCATTAATGAAAGACAACAAATTAGTTGCATACAAAATCAACTAAAACCTAATAAATACAAGGGGTAGTAATCATGTTTAAAATTATAGTTCTGAGTAGCATACTGGCCGTCTGTAATATCGCCTACGCCGCTGTCGCGGAAACCGAATCCACATCAGCCATCGCTTTATCTGAACAATTTAAAGTGGCCCATGAAAAGCGTGATTATCAGATGATCACCCGGTTGATTAACTGGGATGGTGTTAGAAAACCCATGCGGAAAAAAATCGAGGTATACACCTCTGCGACCTTCGGCCTGAAGATAAACTCGGTAACCATTGAGGAAGTCAGCGATGGGCAATTCCACAAGGTGACGATGGGTAACAAGGTCGTGAAACCTAATTTGAATGTCACACATATCATGAAGGTCCATTTCGATGTCGATGCTTCCATTCCAGAGGCGACGGGTAAGGATACTACCGTGTACTTGATCGGTAGCAAGGATGATGAATATAAAATTGCTGTCTACGTGAAAGAAGGTGGTTCATCCAGATACCCACATGATTAATCGGGAACGCTTGAATTGTTCCTGAGGTACAGGCACTAATGCCGGTATTTCATCTGGACCAGGATAATGGGCTGTATTATTTGTACAGCCCTCCCCTGTTGCCTGACGGTAAAACCTTTGTGTTTTTTAATGCGTTGACCGGTGATACAGGGATGTGGGAGGGACTTATTGGTGAGTCCCTGCGAGAAAAAGGCCATGGCACCCTGAGTTTTAATTACCGGGGGCAGACAGACAGCCCTTTCTCCCCAATGACCCCGCTTACTGCCGAGTTGATCATCGAGGATGCCAGACGTCTGATCTCTGAAATAGCCCCGAAAAACCTTCTCCTTGTTGGTCTCTCCATTGGCGGTCTATATGCGTCACGTGTCTGGCTGAAAGGGACCTCAGCTGATGATTGTCAGGGTCTGGTCTTGATCAACACCCTGCGCCGGGAGGGGCCGCGACTGCGCTGGATAAATGATGCATTACTACGCTGTGCCGAGGTTGGCGGACTGGAGCTGTTCAGGGATTTATACGCGCCATTGTTGTTCAATCAGGAGTGGCAGGCAGACAATCGCGGGAAGTTTCTGTGCAACACGTCGTATACCCCAATGGGTAAGGACACCGGGCACTACAATTTATTAAAACATGCCGCTGATACGGACTGGGATGTTCCCTATGAGGCGATAAACCTGCCGACGCTTGTCATTACCGGTCTGCAGGATCGCGTATTCCTGGACCAGCAGGATGTAGAAGAGCTCTCGTCACGCCTGCCTGATGTTGAACGCGTAGATATGAGCAATGCCGCCCACTTGTTACCTGCAGAAAGGCCTGCAGAACTGGTAGCCCTGCTACTAAAATTTGCCCTGAGGCTCTGACCATGGGGCTTTGGCACCGTTATTCATGGCTTGCCTATAGCGCTGTCTTCCTTGGTGTCCTGGGGCATGCCTCAACAGAGTTTTTTGCGGTGTTATCGGGTATTGCCGGCCCGGAACTCTCTGTCTGGCGATTCGGCCTGGGTAGTATCGGACTCGTGCTGGTGGCACTGTTACTGCCCGCCAGTCGTGACCTGATAGCGCCCTTACGAACACATGCCTGGCAATTAACCGGACTTGCCCTGCTCGGTGTAACCATTGGTTATCTACTGTTCCACTGGTCCCTGGATTTTGCCACTGTGCCACAGGTGGCGACGATGGTGACGACAATACCAATCTTTGTAGCCCTATCAACCCTGGTGATGAATAAACAGGCTATCTCACTATCAAAATACGTGAGTGGTGCTTGTGCAATAACGGGCATAGCGCTGCTGATCACCGATGGCTATCTCGCAAAACTGAGCGGCAGCGCAGAAAACCTGCTGGGTATTCTGCTTGCGATGTCATGTGCCATCGCAGTTGCCGCCTACTCTGTCCTGATCCGCCCCTTGATCATTGAATACGGTGCATTACGTATTACGGCGATTACCATGTTTCTGGGTGCTATCGGTTTATGGTTGCTTGTAGGACTTTCATTCGGTATCTGGGTGATGCCACAGCGCCTAATGGAAATGGAGGGAACGGCACTTATTTCACTGTTGGTTATCGCATTCTGGAATACGACGATTACGCAGTTTCTGTGGATAGGAGGTCTGGCTGCGGTACCGGATATAACGCGAGGCAGTTATCTGTTTTTCCTGAAACCGGTTATCGCTTCATTACTGGCTGTGCAGCTATTGTCACAAACCATTACAAGCACTCAAATTGTCGCGATCATTGTGATTACCGCCTCGGTAGCAGCTGAATTTATCGTTGCCAGGCTGATGCAAAAGAAGTGATCCATCTGTATCGGCGAACTGACCACCGAAACATTTTCAAACGATGACGCTATATGTCGTTGGGCGGCACGATATTATAGGTTTTCATTTTTCTGTAGACCGTGGCGCGACAAATATCCAGTTCCTTAGAGACCTTGGTAATGTTCCATTTGTTATCTTTTAGAGACTTCATGATGGACTCGTATTCCGAATATTGTACGTTTTGCTGTGCTGCCGCCGAGCAATCTTCAGTCTGAATCTCGCGTGGTAGATGTTCTGTTGAGATAAGGTCACCCGTACACATGGCGTTTGCGTACTTGGCCACGTTGATCAACTGCCGGATATTGCCCGGCCAGGAATAATTAACTAACTGCTGAATGGCTCCCTCCGAGATCTCAAGCGGCTCGGCTCTGGCATGAGCGTTGAAAATACGGGTGATCAATTCCTGTTTATCGGTTCGTTGTCTAAGCGCAGGTAGTTCGAATGTTGCACCATTGAGACGAAAATAAAGATCACTGCGGAATATGTTTTCTTCTATCATTTCTGCAACGTCTTTATTCGTCGCCGAGATCAACTGGATATCCAGTGGGATAGGTGATGATTCTCCCAGTGGTACAACCTCCATCTCCGACAGCACCCGTAGCAGACGGGTCTGCAGATGCAACGGCATATCACCTATTTCATCCAGAAACAGGGTGCCGCTATTAGCCTGCAGGATTTTACCTTTCATGCCTTTTTTCAGCGCGCCTGTAAAGGTACCACTCGAATAACCAAATAATTCACTTTCTATCAGTGAGTCCGGTATGGCAGCACAGTTAATTGCAACGAAGGGCTTGTCCTTGCGCAGACTTTCATTGTGAATTGCCTGTGCCATGGCCTCCTTACCGCTGCCTGTTTCACCGATGATGAGCATGTGCAGATCCATGTTGATGATCTGTTTGACTTTGTCAGCTGTGATTTGCATTTGCCGGTCATTGCCGACCAGACTATCTAGCGTCATTGATGCCCTGGCCGCCGCCTTGCTCTTTTTGACGGCACTTCTCTCCTGAGGAGAGGATGACCGACTAACGGGGGGAACAAGGCTATAGTAGAAGTCTATGCCATTTTCCAGAGAGCGAATCGACGGTTGATGTGAAAGTTTCTTGCTGAAATCATTTAGTAACTGGGAGAAAGTGGTGTCAAAAATTTGCTGGAAGGCACAATTTTTAATTGTGTATCCAGCTCTTCTGGAAATCAGTGAAAGGCCATTTCTATTGCCGGCAACGATAATGCCATCTTCATCTATCGCCAGAATACCGGTTGTCAGATTATCAGCGGTATCCTTGAATGTAGAGAAGCGTAATAACCAGTGATTGGCATGCTGACGTACAAAATAGAGAGCCTCTATCTGGCGAGCATGTTGTTCAACCAGTTTTGATATCAGCCTGTTCTGTCCTACTGTTTCGGGATGCAGCGTGGTCGCATCCAGCGAGGCAATCAGCTTACCCTTGCTATCGAAGATGGGAGAGACAGTGCATGTCATGTCCAGCATAGTGGGAAAGAAGTGTTCTTCTTTCCTGATGATGACCGATGATTCTTCAACCAGGCAGGTGCCAATACCATTTGTTCCGGCGACATCTTCCGACCAGTTCGTGCCGGTATAGAGGCCCTGTGCCTTTAACTCTCGCTCACACTCAGGGTCATAACGGCAATCCAGTGTAATACCATTCTTATCTGTCAGAAGGACGGTGTAGCCAATATCAGCGATGAGTGAGAAAAGCTTCTCTACACTGTTTTCTGCAATCTCATGTACATCGGCAAAGGCATCCTGATATTGCCTGAGGGTATAGTTCTCCAGCACGTCAGGAATGACCCTGAGATCTGGCGAAATCCGGTGTTGATTAAGACATCGATCCCAGGAACGGTCGATAAGCGAAGGTGTTTCAAAAGAACTGACTAACTGTTTGCTTTTCGAAACCGTGCTCAATACCCGCTCAACATGCACATGGCCTGCATTATCTATTCTCGTTTTTGCCATTCTTCGTTAAACAGCCTATTTATTAGATATCTGTTTTTTTATTATGTGTGTTGCTGACCTTTCTCAGTATTATCCTTAATTTGAATACAAGCCCGCCTATTCTCCCACGGCACAAGGATTGGTTCTAGTAGTACGGGAGTTATTGTGCCGACGCAAAATAAAAAAAAGCCTCCGGATCACGGAGGCTTTTCCATACAGGCCCTCGGATCGCGAGGGCTTATATTTTTTGGCTATTTTTCAATCGCTTAGAAAGAAACAGAAAGCTCTGTAATCAAGCCGTCAAAGTCACAGTCACCGGTCGCAGTGCCATCACAGACGCCCGAACCACTTCCTGAATCATTATCCTGGCGAAGGTATTCTGCTTTGAGCAAGGTACCATCAGAAACCCAATAACCGACACCGACCTGAATACGCTCAGCGTCACCGTTGGTAACACCTGCGGTTTCATTTTCTGATGCGCCATAACGTGCAGCCAGGTACAATTTGTCGTTGACATTAACCCGACCCATAATACCCCAGAAGCTTTGCTCAGCATCGACAGTACTTAACGTGGTTGCTCCGCTGCGGCTAAAATCGTCTTCGGCTTGGCCATAGAAACCATGGATGGTGACGGGCATGCCAAGATCATCGCCTGACCACATTGCATCGATCTGCCAGATATGGCCATCAACGCCAGGCAGGATACTTGGTTGAGAGTTAAATGCTTGCGACTGTTGTCCTACTTTATAGTGGTCGCCATCGCCTCCTGGTACCAGAGAACGGGTGTTGCCACCACTTCCTAAGGTACAGGTGGTGGTCGTTGGGCAACCCGTGACATCACCATCCATAATGAATACACCGGCACCCAGTCCTAAACCGCCAGCTGTGGTGATAGATGTACGTGCACCATAGTTGTAACCACTCTCATCACTAAAATCTTCAAGGAAGGATGGTTTACTCAGTGTCAGGTTGTAGTCCCACTTACCAAATGAGGTGTCACTACCGCCGGTTAACCAGAAACCATGTGCTGCCGTAATCATGTCATTTACACCATTACCAATCAGTGGGTTGCCCTGTACTGCAGCACCGTCTGAATAGCGGATGAAATTCATCGTGGTTTCAACGACATTACCATAACGTAGAGCAACACCATCAGTTACTTTCAACTCGATCCAGGCTAAATCCTGAGTAATGCCAAAGGGATTAGCGCCCTGAAAATCATTAGGTTCCTCAGCTAGTTCCATATAAGCACTGAACCGGTCACTGATTTGCGCACTAAACCACAAACCAACGCGCAAGCGCTGAAAACCCGAGTCTTGAACTGCATCTGCAGCAGATGCCAGACTATTTCCATCGACTTCAATAGGTGTTTGCCAGTGTTGTGCCAGGTAGCCCCCTGCCTTGACCTTACCACCGAATAAATCTGTTTCGGCGACTGCAACATTCGTGGCAAGAATAGATGCCACAGCTGCTACTAATACTGCATTTTTATGTTTCATTATGAAACCTCCCGTAGGTGTGTCCTATTTACAACTTAAAAAATATTTTTTAGGTTACGTTTTGTTCAACGTAATGCAGGTAGAGCAAGGAGCTTGCCAACTGTACGGGAGGTATTGGTAGAACCTGAGCGATGCCTGGTCACGCATATCGTGCTAATGATAACTTATTGAATCAAAACAGTTATTTTTTTTTCGCCGAAAATATCAATATGACAGATGGTGAGTGAACAGCATGAGAAACGGGAGGTGTTAATTGTTGAACTGTAACAATGCGACACAATGGATTATTCAAATGTGACAGTTGTAAGACAGTATGATCTGATGTCTTTTTGTGTCGCATTAATGCAACAGGGAAATTCAAAGAAGACCGTTGAACAGGCACTCACCACTGTGCAGTGAGTGCCTGTGGCAGGTTTATAACTCTTCCAGCAGCAATCTTACTTTTTCATTGTACATCGCTTCATTGACGTAACCCTGTTCATAGAGCCGCTTGAGTTCACTTAAGCGTTGTTCCAGTGATTTAGTTGGTACGGAAGCAGGCGTGGCAGGTGGGTGCTCTACTGCGGCTCGCTCTTTTGCCTCGATCAGGCGTTCCAGTCTGTCTACCTTACGCTTCAGTTGTTCCTGTTCCTGATCGATGTTGTCTGTTTTTTGTTCTAATCTATCCGTCCCCTGAATGACATCATGCCTTTTATTCTTAAGACTGCGGCTCTGTTGCATATTCTGAGTAAAACGGTTGACGTCGATAACCAGCCAGTCTGCTCTTGTGTTTCCGTTATATTCATACAGAGTGTGTGAGTCACTCTGGATAAAACGAACCGGCAAACTGTTCTCGTCATTACGCTCACCCAGTTTTAACCTGAAGTGCTTTAGGAACTGGTGATCGATCTTTTGTGGTACATCAGAGTGGTTACCCTTGCGACGATATTTCTTGGCTATATCCACATAGACTTCACCAAAGATAAGGTGCAGGGCATTATCAGAGAAAAAAACACGTGCTGTAGTGGAAAGTTGGCTTTTACCCAAAAATCCTTCGTGCCGACCCGAGATGCTGAAGGCTATGTCCTGATGTGGCCTCGCTCTGGCCAATGCCCTGGATATTGCGGGACTTAATTTTTTTAATTCAGCATCGGTGAAAAGAGTTTCATAGCTTGCACCCATGTCATCAGGGCTATCAAAAGATGCGGGTTTGTCGTCGTCATCTGAGAACAGGCCAAAAAACTTTGAGCCAATAACCTTCTTTTCTGCCTCAGCAATATGGATACTTGCGAGCAATTGATAGATTTGTTTGGGCGTCAATTCTACGGGATGCTGATTACCCTGATTCCCCCCTCCGTCTTTTGTTACCATGGCTACATAATCATAACCACCCTGCCAGACCAGCTCTTCATTGGCTGGTTTAGATGAAGAAGAAAATGAAAACAATAAAAGACATAAAACCAGAGTAGCGCGGCAGGCGGACAATCTCATATTCAGTTTTGAACCACTAAATACATTCACTTTTTCTACCTCATCAATTGACAGATATCCGATGAATTTATTCAGTATGTGTAGATTGAGTAATCTATTTCAGAAAGACTGATGAATAAATATGGCACCGGTACATTTAGCAGCCAATCATACAGTATGAAACGTTACTTTTATATGTAAACACTAGTCGTGTTATCACATAATCAGACAATACAGTGCGACATGTCTAACCATCATTTTTAACTTCACAACGGCAAGAAATTTAACTCACAAATATAGATAGGGAACAGACCTGGCCTTAATCAAGGCTTCTCATGTGTTCTGTATGAGAATGACATGCAGAAATTTAGGTCCATGTGCACCAAATTGAATGTCCTGTTCTATATCAGCCGTTTTACTCGGGCCGGTAATCATGTTGATGGAGCGAGGAATTGCCTGTTCGTTTTTGCGCAGGCCGCACCACACATCATCCATAGACACCACTATGTTCGAAGTATCCAGAGTCACTATGTGATAATCAGGTAGAAAATTCATACCTGTGGGTGACGTAGGTGAAGAATAGAGAATTAATGTTCCCGTTTCTTCAATCCCATAACAGGCGGATGTCACGCTGACAGAGATTGAGTGTGGTTCATAGTCTGTAGTGATGCTGGATTCTGACCAGTCTAATGAAGTGAGCTCGGGCTCGTTTGCCAGTGTAATAGTCGGTTTTTCCTGATGCCGTGCGACATACTCGTGAACCTCCCTTACCAGTTCCATCCTGCTGCTGATTACAGACACAGTTGCTTTTACTTCGTTTAATTTAGCAATAAACTTGTCTGGCCCAGCTGCAAAATTTATAGTTGCAGATTCCATCGTTTTCATGCTTGTCTGTGCGTCCTCGATATTTGATTTGTTTTTTTCTGTTCTGGTGCTGTTACGGATCCGGCCAAGAATTTCATCACGCGCAGAAGACTGATCCTTATCCATGATGTTTCCCCTTTTGTTTATTCCATTGCGAGTGGAATGTTTCCCCTTCGGGGACCGGAAAATCCCGGGACATTAGCCAGCCACCAACGAAAGGAAGATATTTGAAACTCCCTTTATTGGTTCCAAGAAGACCTAGAAATTTGATCGCGAGACCCGAGGCAAAGTGATAAATGGCAGGTCGAGCACTTAATTGACCCCATAAGGCGAAAACTGTGCGCGTTATTTTAGAACCTGAGCTTTTATTGAATTGACGTGTTCGTAGCGATCGTAATAAATCGGGCAGTGGTATTTTTACCGGGCACACGGAGGCACAGCGTCCGTTCAGGGTGCAGGCGTTTGGTAAATCGCCCGCCTCTTCCAGCCCCAGGATTGCTGTCGTCAGTACCGCTCCCATCGGGCCGGGGTAGACCCAGCCATACGCATGCCCACCGATGTTGCCATACACAGGGCAATGATTCAGACAGGCACCGCAGCGTATACACCGAAGGATATCGCTGATTTCACTATTGAGTATTTCAGTACGACCGTTATCGATCAGTACGATATGCATTTCTTCCGGCCCGTCAGTATCGTTCTGACGTTTCGGTCCGGTAGTAAGAGTGGTGTAAGCGGTTATTTCCTGGCCCGTTGCACTACGCGGCAACAATTTCATCAGTAACGAAACACTCTCAAGCCTGGGTACCACTTTTTCAATGCCTGCAGTGACGATATGTACCTTTGGCAGCGTGCTGCAAAGATCACCATTACCTTCATTGGTAACAATCACGCTTGAGCCAGTCTCGGCGACCAGGAAGTTCGCTCCGGTAATACCCACGTCTGCCGCATGAAACTTGGCGCGCATGATCTTGCGTGCCTCAGCGACCAGATCCGATGCCTCGGTGAGTTTCTCGTTACAGCCGTACTGTTTGTGATTATCAGCAAACAGTTGACTGATCTGTGCACGCGTCTTATGTACTGCCGGCACAATGATATGACTGGGGGCTTCTTTTGCCAGTTGCACTATATATTCGCCAAGATCGGTTTCGATCGGCTCTATACCGGCGTTCTCTAATGCGGTATTGATATCGATCTCTTCTCCCGCCATGGACTTACCCTTGACGACAGTCTTTGCCTCATGCTGATGGCATATACCAACGATAATTTCCTGTGCATGGCGGGCATCCCTGGCCCAGTGAAGCTGTCCGCCCTGCGCGGTAAAGTTTTTTTCGAACAACTCGAGATAGCTATCCAGATTTGTCAGCGTGTGGTTTTTTAATTGCTTTGCCTGTTCACGCAGATCCTCAAAATCAGAAACGACTTTGATAGCCTTCAGACGGTTGTTGACGAGTCCATCTTTTGCGCTAAATAATGATTTCTGAAGCTCCTTATCATTTAGAGCCTTCCTTACATTGGAATTAAACTGATGGGATATTGGCTGCATTTTTTAATAGTCCCTGTTTGTTATTTCTCACCGATAGCCGGGCCATCAGCCATATTGGCGAGCACTTCTACCGTGTGGAAGCAACGAATTGGCAAACGCTCACGATGAGCGCGGCCGGCTATATTCATCAAGCAGCCCAGGTCCCCTGCTAATACGATCTGCGCCTGTGTTTCGTTAATACATTTGAGCTTGTCATTCACCATGCTGGTAGATATCTCCGGGTACTTCATGCAAAACGAACCACCGAAACCACAGCAGACCTCCGAATTGTCCATCTCGACCAGTTGTAGTTTTTTGACCTTTTTGAGTAACTCACGGGGTTGCGACTTGACACCCAGCTCACGTAGACCGGAACAACTATCGTGGTACGTTACCGACGCATCGAAATCATGATCAATTTCAACCTTCAACACATCATGAAGAAATGAAACGATTTCATAACACTTATCGGATAATTGTTTCGCTTTGGCGAGATAAACGGGGTCATTATCAAACAGCTCGGGATAATGAGACTTGATCATACCCAGGCAGGAACCGGAGGGTGCGACCAGGTAATCAAACGTCTCGTACTCATCGATTACTTGCCTGGCAAGTTTTCTGCTGGTGACAATGTCACCATTGTTAAAGCCGGGTTGGCCGCAACAGGTTTGAGCCCTGGGGATAGTGACGTTGCATCCAGCTGATTCGAGTAATTTTACTGAAGCAAAGGCAACGTTCGGACGCATCGTATCAACGAGGCAGGTAACGTAAAGACCGACATTGAGTGAATTACTCATTGATATATTTAATCCAGTTATTACAGGGCCAGATCTCCATCAGGGTGGCTCTCACAGTGGTCAAGATGGAATGCCTGGACTGTGTGTTGCAATGTGTTAATCCACCACATTGATGGTGTGTTTCCGCTGGCATTGAATGCCAACGGAAACCACAGTTAAGGTCGATAAAAAGCTTACTGATTAATTCTGGATGTACACCACATGTGTCTCGGTGAACTCATAAAGACCGTGTTTGCCATCGGCACCACCAATGCCTGATTTTCTGACACCTGCGTGGTATCCCTGCATGGCTTCAAAGTTTTCCCTGTTGATGTATGTCTCACCAAAATGTATTTCATTGCATGCGCGCATGGCGACACCAATGTCACGGGTATAGATGGAGGACGTTAGTCCGAACTCAGAACTATTGGCACGCTCGATTGCTTCATCCAGGGTTGAGAATGTGTTCACCGGCAGCACTGGCCCGAAGATCTCCTTATTCATGATCTCCATGTCCTGACGACAACCGGCCAGGACTGTCGGTTTATAGTGATAGCCCTGTCCTATGTCGGCAATCGCACCACCCGTAACAACCGTCGCACCATCCAGTTTGGCCTGGTTCACCAGAGCGTCAATTTTGTTCAGACCTATTTCGTTAACCAGCGGTCCCATGTCTACGTCGGGTTGACTAATCGGGTCACCGTAAGTGGTTTTGGCCATCTCGGCACTGATTTTAGCGATGAATTCATCGGCGACTCTTTCATCCACATAGACTCGTTCGGCACAATTACACACCTGCCCTGTATTGATCACTCGTGAACTCTTAATGGCATTCACGGCCAGGTCTATGTCGGCATCTGCCATCACGATAGCGGGCGCCTTGCCACCCAGTTCAAGATTGACCTTGGTAATATTATTGGCTGCGGTCTGCATGATGCGAGAACCGGTCTCTACACTGCCGGTGAAACTGATCATGCCGATATCTTTACTGGCAGCCAGGCCATGACCGACAGTCGCACCACGACCACAGACAAGATTAAACACGCCTGCCGGCAGATCGGTCTCTGCCACCAGTTGTGCAAATTCAAAAGCATTATTCGGTGTTTCTTCGCTGGGCTTGATGACGATGGTATTACCTGTAATAAGTGCCGGTGCCATTTTTCGTGCGATCAGGAAAAACGGGAAATTCCACGGTAATATTCCACCAATCACGCCGATTGGCCGTCTAAACAGGAAGATGTTCTCTCCGGGACGGTCACTATTGATGATTTCACCCTCAATGCGACGTGCCCACTCCGCCATGTAGTCGATATAGTCGGCGGTAAAATTCACTTCAACTTCTGCGAGCCCCAGTACCTTGCCCTGCTCTTTGGTAATAATCTGTGCAAGTTCGCCTGCATTTTCACGAATCTTTGCTGAAATTTGTCTTAAATAACCTGCTCTTTCTATGGCAGGCAACATACCCCAGGACTTCTGAGCCTGTTTGGCGGCACTGATCGCCGTATCCACTTCTGCACTGCTTGCCTCTGGTACATGCGAAAGTAATTCGCCGTTGGCCGGGTTGTAGACCTCTATATGATCACCGTTACCTTTAACGAACTGACCATTTATATAATTTTCATATACGCGAACACTCATGAGCCCAACCCCTTAGTTTCTTTGTCCGAATGATTCATTATTGTTTTGCTTTTATGAGAAAAGTGTTCACCTGACTGCGGATAGCCGCAGCCAGGTGACACCGTTACTTATGGTTTACTTCTTTTTTAATGCAAAGACATGAATAACACCGCCCTGAGGAACGGCTGTCTGATGATCCATCACTGCATCAAAGGCACCCTGCATACGCTGGGCATCTACACCCCAACCTGATTGAACGGCGATATACTGCACACCATTAACCATGTAGGAAGAAGGCACGGCGGTAACACCAGAGTTGGTTGGGAATTCCCAGACCTTCTCACCCGTGGTGGCATTCAGCGCACGGAAGATACGGTCATTACTACCACCTGAGAACAGCAGATTACCGCCAGTCGTCAGGATTGGGCCCCAGTTCATTTCTTTGATCTTGTGGGTCCAGACCTTCTTGCCTGAAGCGATATCCCAGGCCTGAATCTCACCGATGTGATCGGGTTTCTTGCCATCTTTGAAGCGGATGTTGGTCAGGATTTCATCGATAGGTACACCGATGTAGAGTTCGCCTTTCTTATAGTCGATCGGCACACCACCCATCTCTGAACACAGGTTTTCATGTGCAGGGATATAGAACAGTCCGGTCTTGGGACTATAGGATTCTGGCGGCCAGTCCTTACCACCCCAGAGTGATGGGCAGAAGGTGACTTTCTTGTTGGTGCCAGGTGTCTTGTCTTCGTTGTAGGTAGGACGACCTGTCTTTTTATCGATGCTCTTAAACACATTCTGATAAACGAAAGGCTGTGCATCAACGAACTTGATGCCATCTTTGGAGCGTTCCAGGGTCCACAGGTAACCGTTACGACCGGCCTTCACCATACCCTTGATCTTCTTGCCCTTATGTTTGTAGTCAATCAGTACAGGAGGTGAAACCTCATCCCAGTCCCATGAATCATTATGGTGGAACTGATGATAGCCCTTCATCTTGCCGGTATTGATGTCCAGCGCCAGGACAGAGTTTGCATACAGGTTGTCACCCTTACGCAGGTCACCCATCCAGGGTCCGGCATTACCCGTACCATAGAAGGCCATCTTCAGTTCTGGATCATAGGTGCCTGCGATCCAGACGGAGCCCGCACCGGTTTTCCAGGTGTCACCAGGCCAGGTTTCATTACCCTTCTCACCTGGTCCCGGAATGGTATAGGTACGCCATACTTCTTTACCGGTTTCGGCATCAAGTGCAACGATGAAGCCGCGAATACCGTATTCACCACCTGAGACACCGAGGACAATCTTTCCTTCAGCGGCCAGTGGTGACAGGGTCATGTAATAACCCTCTTTCCAGTCAGCAACACAGGTCTCCCAGAGTTCTTCACCGGTCTTGGCCTCAAGGGCTACGGCACAGGCATCAGTACCGGCGAGGTAGACATTGTCACCATAGAGGGCAACACCACGGCTGGTTGGGTGTAACTGGAAGAGTTCCTCAGGGATCTCTTTCCGATAACGCCAGTGTTCTTTACCTGTTGCTGCATCCATGGCCAGAATCTGGTTTTGTGGAGTGGCAACAAACATGACACCGTTGTTAACAATCGGTGGTGCCTGATGACCTTCGTTGACACCGGTGGAATAGGACCATACAGGTACCAGATCGCCAATATTTTTTTCATTAATCTGATCCAGAGGACTATAGGTCCAGCCCTCGTAATTACCACGCCACTGCAACCAGTTCTCCGCTTCCGGATTGGTCAGGCGGGCATCCGTAACAGATGAATACTTTGCTATCTCACCCGCAGATGCCGTAAACGGCAAACCACAGGCCAGGAGCAATACTCCCAGTTTTTTATGAAACATTTTTATGTCCCCTTCTTAGTTGATTGAACGACTACTAACACAGCAATATTGTCTGGCGTACTGCATCGACAATATTTACATCCTCATCTTTAAAGCTTTTTTGCACCGCCGGGTGATCTGGTGAAATTCCCTGCGACTTTAAGTTGCTTGCCCTCTGCTTCTACGGGTAGCAGCGGTAACTTATTCCTGGCCGGGCCATAGGTGACCTTGCCGAATTTTCTTGGGTCAAACCTTGAATAATGGCAATAACAAAAGAAGTTTTTCTTCTCTTCTACCCAGGCGCTGATATCACAGCCCTCATGCGTACAGACACCCGAATAAACCACCACGCCTTCCACTGCCATGGCCTTTGTTCGTCTATTCATCTCTTCTGGTTTGAGCTTGATGGCCAGCACTTTATTAAAACGATGGCCATCTCTTATCAGCCCTGATTCAGGATCCATTGGCCATGCTGTGATGTAGCCTTTATCGGTGACTAATTCATCGACGCTGACAGGCTTGCCTACGTTGTCACCCTCCGAGTGCACAAGGATGTCTCCTTCCTGTGGAGGCAGAGCATTTGGCTCAATGCCATCGTTGGCATAGGCATCTCTGGTGATACCACCCTTTACCTGTGACCCAGCAGCTACACACGCACCAACACCTAATATGTTTTTAAGCATGTCACGGCGACACAGTTTTTTTCCATCTTCAGTGACAGCCTCATGCGAGTTACAACTGTCCTGATTGTTTTTGTTTTGTTTCATTAATGTTGACCTCGTTCTACTGTTTAGGCTGTTGAGCAATATGTATGCCAGCAGAATTAACAGTCTGTTCGCGAATACAAAACAATGACTTTTTTATCAGCGACACTGATGCTTATCTTGTTGAAAAGAAATGTGTTATCTGAATATTCCCATCTATTTAAATGAACAGATTCGTTCGTCTAAACATGAAAACCAAGGTGAGTATCAAGGTGTATTTACCCAACGTGTGGATCGATGCATGTGACAATGGGTGTAACAACTGTTTAACTCGGTAGTCACATCAATCTGCTTTTGTCAGGCAAAAAAAATGGCCCCAGGGATGGGGCCGAATAGGAGGAAAATAAAAAAATACTTCCAGTAGCCAACTCTAGGAGATAAGGAACCTAGATGGTGTTCCTTAGCTGAACTAGCTGCTGACATTAATGCAATCCATGAGCCAGAAACTCATGGAAAAGTATATTTATTTCATGTAATCAATTTTATTTATCCTAGGTCTATGATTTTTTGGAAAATTCTCATGCTTACCCAGGCCCTATGTTGGGCCACATGCAAGGGCAGAACGGCATGAACAGGAGAGTTCTCTGATTCACTTTGTAATTTCTCGTGTAGCACTTGTATCAAATTTGTCGCATGACAGGCCTTCCTGTACATAGGCCTTATATAATGATCTCGACGAGCTAACGCAGAATCATAAGCTCACCGTCCTGTTGTTTATTCCCAAACCAGCACTCACTATTTTTGCGCCTGACAGGCCACTGTTCAATCAGAGGAAACACAGTAAAACCAGCAGCTGAATTGATCTGCATCTGTTCTGCCGGCTATGAGAATTTGCCGTTGATATACATCAAGGAGTGCCCTTCCTGCATCTCTTAACTTGGCTCCACTCGTAGGGGAATAAACTCCTGGATCAATTCCCCCCGAGCACCTAATCAATTATTTCAGGAGCAGTTCAATGCAAAGCAACAACAAATCCATGGTCAGGTCACTGCCTGCCATCAGCAGCCTTGCGGGTGGAATTCTCGTCGCGGCATCCAGCTTTATGGCCGTTAGCCCGGTACAGGCGGAAGACGCGCTGTTTGAAGCCCTGTCGAACGGCAAGGTGGATTTCATGGCGCGTTATCGTTATGAGGCCGTCGATGATGAATCCAATACCCTGCCGGAAGCCGATGCGCATACCGTTCGCATCGCC